>CAMVAG010000082.1 GCA_947165405.1 uncultured Selenomonadales bacterium | reverse complement strand
TTCGCGAAAACATGGAGGCGGCGGACGAAGTTTTTATCATGGGACATACCCGCGAGGATTACGACGCCTTCGGGGCAGCGGTCGGCGTTGCGCTCATGGCGAAGAACCTCAACAAGCCCGTGCACATCGTCTTGAGCAATTGGCTTGACAGCGTCGAAAAAATTGTTGACCTCCTCGAAAAGGACGAAGCTTACAAGGATATGTTCGTCAGCGCAAGTGAAGTTACCGTTTCCACCGCGCTTGAGCCGCTTTTGGTCGTCGTCGATACTTTCATTCCGAAACTCGTTGCCGCGCCCGTGTTGCTTGAGCGGATAAAAAATGTCATCGTCATTGACCACCACCGCCGCAGCGAAAACACGATTAAAAATCCCGCGATAAGTTATCTTGAGCCGGGTTCTTCTTCGACGTGCGAAATGGTCACGGAACTTTTAATGTACTTCGACGACAAAATCAGAATCGGAAAATTGGCGGCGACCGCGCTTTATTCCGGCATAGTCGTTGACACAAAAAATTTTTCCATTCAAGCGGGCGCGAGGACTTTCGAGGCGGCGGCTTATCTTCGTCGCAGCGGAGCAGATCCCGTCGTCGTGAATTATCTTTTCAAATCGGATTACGAGACGACGGTTTCGCTTGCCAAGACGGAAGCGCAATCGGAATATTTCGAAGGCGGGCTGGTTGTTTCTTTTATCAAAAACATTATCCCGAACGTTCAAGCCATTGCAGGTCAAGCGGCGGACGGTCTCTTGCGAGTCGAAGGCGTGCGCATGACGATTATCCTCTTCCAAATGAAAAATGATACCGTCGGGATAAGCGCGAGGTCGGGCGGCGATTTGAACGTTCAAGTTATCATGGAAAAGTTTGGCGGCGGCGGACATCAAAACGTTGCAGGCGCGCAAGTCAAAAACATCCCGTTGCCGGAGCTGAAAAAATCCGTCGTTGACGCGGCGCGCAAATACATTGCCGAAACTGACAACGCGGCGAGTAAATGAGGAGGCTTTGACTTGAAAAAATTTTTGTTGATAATTTTCGCGGCGTTGCTTGTGACGGGTTGCGGCGAAAATTCTCAAGCGACCCCGAACGAAATCAAGGAGACGATACCAATGAAAAATTCTTTCACGGTTCAAGTCAACGGCAAAAATTTTTCGGCAACATTGGAAAACAATCCGACTGTCCGCGCCTTCGCCGAAATGCTTCCGCTTGAAGTCGAAATGAACGAGCTCAACGGCAACGAAAAATTTTGTTACTTGGAAAAAAATTTGCCGGGCGATGCCGTCCGCGTCAAGCAAATTCATGCGGGCGATTTAATGTTGTTCGGCTCCGATTGCCTCGTAATTTTTTACAAGGATTTTGTGACAAGTTACAGTTACACGCGCTTGGGGCGAATCGATAATCCTGCCGACTTGGAAAAAATTTTTGGCACAGGAAATGTCCGCGTAAGTTTCCTCAAGAATTAATGCTTGCAAAAAAAAGAAGCCTCCGAAATTTTTTGTCGGAGGCTTTTTAATTGGGTTTATGAGTAGGTGGGTTAAGATGATTTCACATCAGCTGTTGCCGTCGGTTTCGCCCGCGATAATCTTTGAAATTTCGCGGAAAGCTTCCTCGTTGCGTTCGCCCTTTATGTTTAGCACGAGGCTTTTGCCGTCTGTGATACCGAGATTGACCAGCGAGAGGATGCTCTTGTTCGTGGCGTAATTTTTGCCTGAAGCGATACTGATGGAACAGCCGGTGTTCTCGGCTACCTTGATTATGTGCGCGCTCTCTCTGAAACCGAGCACGCCTTTGGCAACCAGAATAAAAGAAACTTCTTTTGCACGCGTCGTCGAAACTTCAGCGCACGCTGCTTCTCTATTATCATTTTTAAACTTGTATGCGCGTTTCATTTTGAACAACTCCTTAAATTTCCTTTTGACCTTGCTGCGCTTCCTTGCGTCGAGTGTATTATAGCAGAGTGTTCAAGTTCGGGCAACGGGCATTCATTATCGTTTCAGATTTAAATCGGTCGTGTTTGACGGGAAATTGTTCCGATTTGTGGTTAGTTGTTAGGGACTGTTGGTAAATTACAGTGACGGCTCCGATTTAGCGGTTCAATGAATTTTAATTTTTAAATCTACTTTTCTTTTGCAGCGCCCAAAAGAAAAGTAGCAAAAGAAAAGGGCGTTTGACCGGCGGATGAACATCCTGTTCATATCGCCGGCGGCCGTCATCCGTGACGGCCGGGTTTTCATTGAAATAAAAAAAGCCTCCCGAATTCGAGAGGCGATTGTTTCTCAAGAATTTTGATAGCCGATTGCGCGAAGTTTTTTTATCGCGGCGGGCAAGCTGTTTATGACGTCGGAGGCGATTAATCCTTCGGCGTTTTCTTCTGCCGCCAAATTTCCTGCCGTCCCTTGCAACCAAACGCCCGTCAACGGTGCAAAAGGTGTTTGTTTCATGAGACCGGCTATCGCGCCCGCCAAAACATCTCCGCAGCCGCCCGAAGCCATTGCGCTGTTGCCGAGCGGCGAGATAAAAATTTCTCCGTTCGGGTAGCCGACGATTGTCGTTTCGCATTTGGCAACGATTATCGCACGATATTCCTGCGCGGCGCGTCGAACTTCCGAAACGAGCGAGGCACGAAGTTTATCGACGGGAATATCCAACAACGCCGAAAGTTCACCCAAGTGCGGCGTGAGAATCGGGATTTGTTTGCAGGCTTTGAGGTCGTCGGCGTGAGCATTGAAAGGATAAATTGCGTCGGCGTCGAGTATCAGCGGCTTGTCGACTTCCTCAACGATTTTTCTTACCAGCGCAGAAGTTTCACGTTCGCGACCGAGTCCGCAGCCCATTAAAATTGCGTCGGCTTTTTCCGCCAAGTCCAAAATTTTTTCAGAAGCTTTATCGCCGCCGATAATGCCCTGCTTGACTTCGGGAAGAGGAGCCGTCATGACTTCGGTCAATTTCATTTCGTAAATCGGATTGAGACTTTCGGGCACCGCCAAAGTCACGAGACCTGCGCCGACTTTCATTGCACTCATTGCCGCCAAAGATGCCGCGCCCGTCATGCCTCGCGAACCTGCCACGATTAAAATTTTTCCGCAAGTTCCTTTGTGAGAATCTTTGGGACGAGCGGGCAGGAAAGTTAAAGCCAATTCGTCGTCGACGAGCGTTTGATGAATTTCTTCCGTCAAGAGGTCTGCGGGCAAGCCGATATTGTCGACGAAAAGTTTTCCGACGTAAGACGCGCCGGGACAAATGTAATGACCGACCTTCGGCAAGCCGAGCGCAACGGTACAATCCGCTTGCATGGCAGCCTCGCCGACGGCTCCCGTGTCCGAATCTACGCCGGAGGGAATATCGATTGAGACGGTAATTTTTTTTACGGCGTTGACCAAACGAATCAAACGCAAAGCACCGGGGCGAAGTTGTCCGCTGAAGCCCGTGCCTAAAATTCCGTCGACGATCGCGTCACAAAATCTCAACGTGACTTGCAAACGTTCCCAAGCTCTGTCGCTGTCAAGTTGTTGAAGTTCGACGCCCATGCCGCGCAAAATTCTCATTTGGACGTTAAGCGATTGAGTGCGGTGGTCTTTTTCGCCGAGCAAAAAAATTTTCACACGTGCACCCGCGTTCGAAAGATACCTCGCCGCCGTCAAAGCATCTCCGCCGTTGTTGCCGCTGCCCGCCAAGATACAAATACTCTTCTTGCCGACGCCGCCCAAAAAATTTTTGATTGCCTCGAAGACACGATGACCCGCGCTTTCCATCAAGGACAGTTCGGGCAAGCCGTATTCCTCGATTGCGCTCTTGTCTATCGCGTGCATTTGTTTCGCCAATGCAACTTTCATAAACTTTCCTCCAAAAAATTTTTCCTGAATTATAACAGAGCTTGAAGGCTTTTACAAAAATTTTTCGCGCCGCGTGAGTGTGACAGGCAATCCCGCAAAAATGCAAAATCGCCGTGAGTTGCTCAAATGTGACAATGACTCGGCGATTTTTATTTTTTTGCGCCGAAATCGGGCTTAAGCTGCTCAAAAGTCTTGCCGCGCCACAAAATTTCTTTTACAATCGCCAACATAGAACATAGAAAAAATTTTTCGGGAGGAGGAAATCACATGACACCGGTTGAGCGCAGAATTTTAATCAAAGTCTCGACGATGTATTACCTCGAACACATGAAGCAAACGGAAATCGCAAAACGTCTCGGCGTTGAACGCACGACCATAAGCAAACACCTCAAACGGGCTCTCGACCAAGGTATCGTCACCATAACCGTTGCCAACGAAAATTTTGAAGACATTGAGGCGGCTATGGAAAAACGTTTCGGCTTGAAGGAATGCTTTATCGTTCCGCGCAGCTATGACCTCCTCGCCGTCAAGCAGGCAATGGGAAGAGCCGGTCTTCAACTTCTGCGCCGCGTCATCGACAGCAAACAAGTTATCGGCTTGGCTTGGGGAACGTCGATTCGCGAACTCACTCGCCACGCTCAAAATTCCAAAGTCCCGAAGATTGATTCGGATTTCGTTCCGCTCGACGGCGGCCCCGAAAATATCGACAGCGAACTCCACGTCAACACCCTCTGCTACGAATTGGCTCGCGCTTTCGGCGGTCGTTGCCATTACATTTACGCGCCGGTTATCACTCGCACGGCGGAAATTCGAAACGCCATTGTTCAAGACGCCAACTACGAAAAAATTTCCGACTTCTGGAAAAAACTCGACATCGGGCTCGTCGGTATCGGTGCGCCCGTCAAATCTTCCAACTTGGTTTGGATGGGCGAATTCGGGCGGCAAGCGATTGAATCTCTTTCGAGGACAGGCACCGTCGGAGAAATTTGCTCGGTCTTCTACGATAAAAACGGTCGCGAAGTCAAAACAGATTTTTCGGACAGGATTATCGGCGTCGATCTCGACACGCTTAGAAATTTGAATTACTCAATCGGTATGGCGGCCTCGCGTGAAAAAGTTCCGGCGATTATGGGCGCGTGCAAAGGGCAAGCGATTAACGTCCTTATCACCGACGAACAAACCGCTAAGATTATGCTCAACGAGTGAGGTGATTGACATGCTGGGATATTTTATCGCGTTGGCTGTCTTCGTTTGGATAGCGCAGACGGTTTTGGACTTCCGACAGTTTAAAAAATTCAACAGTCACATAAAAGAATTGAGGCGTGAAGGTCGCGTGGCAATCGGTCGCGCTCGCGGATATTTTGCCTCCGGAGTTTTAGTCCTGTTTATCATAGACGACGATTGCAGAATTATTCGCGGCGAAATCATGGAAGGGCGCACGGTTTTTGCCGGCTTCAAGCCTTTTAATCATTTCAACGGCTTAACTTTCTTTGAACTTAGCGATGATCTTTGCAAGAGCATGAAAATTTCTCTTCAGCAGGGAATAGCGGTTATGTCGGCTCAAAAGGAATACGAATCCTACAAACTCATGAAGACCGAAGAAAATCTCGCGACAAGTTGAGATTAACGGTTGAGGATTAAAGCGCGCAGTCTTCAACCTTAATCTATAGATTGAAAAGGTTTTATGGGAGGTAATTTTATGGACACAATGGTATCTTTCGCCCAAGCGTTTATCGGGCTGTTCAATCGCGGCGGCGAAACTTTGGCGGGTTGGGTCAGCGGAATCATTCCGACGCTGATTGTCCTGCTCGTCGCCATGAACGCAATCGTTAAAATGATCGGTAACGAACGAATCGAAAAATTCGCGGCGGTCTGCGCGGGCAATCCTCTTTCACGCTATATCGTCCTGCCCGTTATCGGAACATTCTTTTTCTGCAACCCGATGACACTCTCGCTCGGCAAGTTCTTGCCCGAATTTTACAAGCCCAGCTATTATGCAAGTGCTTCAGGTTCGTGCCACACGCTCAACGGCATGTTCCCGCACATCAACCCCGGCGAATTGTTCGTGTATCTCGGCGTTGCAAACGGAATCACGACGCTCGGATTGAATCACATCGACCTTGCACTTCGCTACTTGCTTATCGGTATCGTGATTAACTTCCTGCGCGGCTGGGTCACAGACTTTTGCACGGCTTACGTTCAAAAACAGCAGGGCATTTCGTTGAGCAAGACGCTCAAGACTGCTTAAGGAGGATTTAAAATGGCTGATTATAAAGCAGTTGTCGTTAAGGCGGGCAGCGGCGGCTTCGGCGGACCTTTGACACTTATCCCCGACGGCAAGAAAAATAAAATCGTCAACATTACCGGCGGCGTCATGTCGAAAGTTGCTCAAACGCTCGCAGAAATGACGGGTTGCGAACTCGTTGACGGTTTCAAAACTCGCGTACCCGACGATGAAATTTTGGTTGTCGTTATCGATTGCGGCGGAACATTGCGCTGCGGCATTTATCCCCAAAAAAGAATTTTCACAATCAACTTGAACGCAACGGGACCCAGCGGCCCTCTCGCAGACCATATCAAAGCTGACATTTACGTTTCCGCAGTCAAGCCCGAAAATATTTCTTACGCGGAAGGCGTTTCGGTTCCTTCGGCAAGTGCGGCTCCCGAAGCCGGCGGCGGATTCAGATCAGTCGTCGTCAAAGCGGGCAGCGGCGGATTCGGCGGACCTTTGACACTTATCCCCGACGGCAAGAAAAATAAAGTCGTCAACATCACGGGCGGCGTCATGTCTCAAGTCGCCAAAACTTTATCGGAAATGACGGGTTGCGAACTCGTCGACGGCTTCAAAACTCGTGTACCCGATGATGAAATTTTGGTTGTCGTTATCGATTGCGGCGGAACATTGCGTTGCGGCATTTATCCCCAGAAAAGAATTTATACAATCAACTTGAACGCAACGGGACCCAGCGGCCCTCTCGCAGACCATATCAAAGCTGACATCTACGTTTCGGCAGTCAAGCCCGAAAATATTTCCTTCGCTGACGGCGCAGCGGCTCCGGCTCCCGCACCTGCAGCAGCTCCCGCAAAAGACACTTCGGGCGATTCGGGCAGCGCGATTAAAAAAGGCGGATACGACACTTCCAAAAAAATTACCGAACAATCTTCGGGCAGCTTGATGGCGAAAATCGGTCAATTCATGGGCGGTATCGTCTCAATCTTCTATCAAGCAGGGCGCGATTCGATTAACACGATTATCCGCACGATTCTCCCGTTTATGGCGTTCGTCTCAATGTTAATCGGCGTTATTCTCGGCACGGGCATTGGCGATGTCATTGCAAATTTGCTCTCGCCTCTGGCAGGCAACATTGTCGGTCTCGTAATTCTGGCTTGTATCTGTTCGTTCCCGCTCCTCTCTCCGTTCTTGGGACCGGGCGCGGTTATCGCTCAAGTTATCGGTGTTTTAATCGGCGTTCAAATCGGTGAAGGAAACATTCCGCCGCATTTGGCTCTGCCCGCGCTGTTCGCCATCAATGCTCAATGCGCTTGCGACTTCGTGCCTGTCGGTCTCGGTTTGGCAGAAGCTGATGCCGAAACCGTCGAAGTCGGTGTGCCTTCCGTGTTGTATTCAAGATTTATCACAGGGCCTGTTTCCGTCATTCTCGCTTGGCTCGCAAGCTTCGGTCTCTACGAATCATAATTACAGACAAAAAAATAGCGGAATGGGAATCAGTCGTTAAGAGTGTCGCAATCATTCCTAATTCCTAATTCCACATTCCCAATTAAAATAAAGGCAGGTAATTATACAATGGCAGAAAAGATTTATTCAAGTAAAATCGTCGAACTCGGCGGGCAAGTCAGCGATTTTATCGCAGCCGCCAATATGATTATCATGTTCGATGAGGCAATGGCTCTTCCCGAATTGCGCGACGCTTGCGTCATGCACACCGGCAACTCCCTCACGGGCATGATTAAACCCGGCGACGTTTACAAAATCGCGGGCACCGAATTTAAAATCGTCAAGGTCGGCAGCGAAGTCCAGAAAAATTTGATGAACCTCGGACACATTACAATTAAATTCGACGGCGGCGAGGGCGAACTCCTCGAAGGCTCCATTCACGTCGAAAGCAAACCCGTTCCCGCTATCAAACCCGGCGATATGATCGAAATTTTCAAGGCGGAAGATAAAAAAGTTGCTGACGGCTCGTGGCTCGGCTTGAAAGGCAAAACTGCAATCGTCACCGGCGCGGCTTCAGGCATCGGCAAGGCTGTTGCTCAAGCGTTCCTCGACAACGGAGCAAATGTTGTGGTTTGTGACCTCAACCCGAACGAACCCGAATTTAACATCACTGAAAACAGCGGCAAGATTAAATACGTCGTCACAAACGTTGCGGAGGCTCAAAGCGTTCAAGATATGGTTAAGACCGCGCTCGATACCTTCGAACAGATTGACATCCTCGTCAACAACGCGGGCATTAACATTCCCTGCTTGCTCGTCGACCCGAAAGATCCTCACGGCAAATACGAACTCAACGAAAAAATTTACGATAAAGTTACGGGCGTCAACATCAAGGGCGTTTACCTCGTCGCGCAGGCCGTCGGTCATGAAATGGTTAAGGCGGGCGGCGGCGTTATCATCAACATGAGCTCTGAATCCGGCTTGGAAGGCTCGGAAGGTCAAAGCATCTACGCCGCAACCAAAAATGCAGTCAACAGCTTCACGCGCAGCTGGGCGAAGGAACTCGGCAAGTATAATGTTCGCGTCGTAGGCATGGCTCCCGGCATCATGGAGGCAACAGGACTTCGCACGCTCGCTTATGAAGAGGCTTTGGCTTACACTCGCGGAATCACCGTTGACGATTTGCGCAAAGGTTACAGCTCAACCAAGACGACACCTCTCGGACGCAGCGGCAAGTTGTCTGAAGTCGCGGACGCGGTTGTTTTCCTCGCAAGTGACAGAGCTTCTTACGTCGACGGCGTCACCGTGAACGTCGCGGGCGGCAAAACTCGCGGATAATTTTAATTAGGAATTAGGAATTAGGAATTAGGAATTAAGTTTCTGATTTTCATTGCTCATTCCCAATTCCACATTCCTA
>CAMVAG010000081.1 GCA_947165405.1 uncultured Selenomonadales bacterium | reverse complement strand
AATTCCTAATTGAAAAAGCGCCCGCCGTGTTGACGAGCACTTTTTATTTCGAGTAAAAATTTTTTTCAGAACATCATGTTAATCAAGTTGCCCATGTTGCTTGCGGCAGTCATGTTTCGATAAGCCTTGCCGGTATAAACGGAGGCGGTTTCGAGTTGGTCGCCGATCATCGCCTGCGCGGTCGGGAAAAGTTTATCGGCTTGGCTGTTGGCGAAAGTGACATGACTTTCCGCCTTGCCCGCGAGCCCGTCCTTGCCCAAAACGGAAGAAATTTTTCCGGGATCGTTGACAATCGTCTCGGCAAGCTTTGCCTCGTTGATAGTCATTGAGCCGTTGCTATTGACGGTCAAACCGATTGTCGCCAAGCTTGAGGCGCGATAGGTCGTGTCGCTGAAGGTCGTAGCCATCATTTCGACGCGCTTTGAAACGGAGCTGTTGTCGCCGAAGAATTTAACCGCGCTGTTGTAGTCGTCGACAAAATTTTTAACGGTGTCGATAGCCGCCTGCAACTCTTTGCTGTAAGTGGTCGTCGTGGTAACGTTGCCGTCCTTGTCGGTTTCGGTCTTCGTGCTTATCGCGTCGTCACCCGCAACTTGGAAATTGTATTCCTTGACTTTTGCGGCGGAGGAGCTTAAGTCGCTCATTGTCTCTTTGAATTCGGAACTGAACGCGGTCTTTGCGTCGTCGTAGCTGGCAAGCACGGCTTTGAGGTTTGAATTGACTTCCGTCAAGCCCGCAAGTGAATTCGTCGCATTGGATTGGAAGTTGCCGTAAGCGTTCCACAGTTGCGCAGCGGAATTTTGCTTCTGATTGTTCGAGCCGAAGAGCCAACTGTAATTGTTGATGCCGCCCAACGAATTAATCCCTGACATTTCAATCACCTTCCTTGAATAAAAACACTCCTTGAAACTTTGCTTGATTCTACAATATTTATCGGCGACTTGCAAGAAGATTTTAGCGGCTGATTTCAAATTCGACGTGAACGCGAGCCAAGCAAGTCAACGTTCCGCTTTCAATCGGCGTTTCGGCAACGGCGTCTTCCATTGCCATTGAGCGAGCCATTTTGTAATTGTGAGGCGCGTCGATATGACTTGAATCAATCGATACGACGCGGATACCGACGATACTTTTTCCGAGCGCGGAGGCCGCAACTTCCGCTTTGCGTTTTGCGTCGAGCACGGCGAGCCTCAAAGCCTCGTCTTGGTGAATGTTCCTGTTGCGCAAGCCGAAGTTCAAATTGTTGACGCGATTGGCTCCGTGATTCAATGCCGCGTCGATAACTTTCCCGACAAGATTCAAATCGTCAACGATAACCGTCACGGAATTTGCAGCCTCGTAGCCTTCAAGAATTCTTTTGCCGTTGTCCGTGTGGCGATAAATCGGATTGAAGTTGTAATTGCCCGTCGAAATATTTTTGCGTTCAATGCCGAGCGCGACGATTGAGTTGATAACGTTCGAAGCGGCTTTGGCATTTGCGGTTTGAACGGCGGAAGGATTTTTTTCGCGTGTAATAACTCCGACGGAAATGGTTGCGCGGTCGGGCGTGACTTCGACGAAACCCTCGCCGCTCACGGAAATTATCGGCGGGTGAATTTCTTCGGCGAACGTCGTCGCACAAAACATCATCACGATTAAAAGTGTCAAGTTGAAAATTTTCATTGAACTCACCTCCAAAAAGATTTTATTACAATCGCTGCGCAGAATCAAGCTCGGCAAGCGCGTCGTTCATCGCCGAAATAATTTCCTCTTTCTTGAGAGCGGGCGGCGTCAAAGTTTCGTTGGTCGCTTTGTCGAAATTGCACAGCGCGGAATAGAGGCAATACTTGCAGGCGTCCTCGTCGTCGGAAAGTTTCGCGGGCTTGACTTCGATATTGCCGCTCAAAATTTTTTCGGCGGTCGTCTCCAAAATTTTTTCCGCGTAGTCGATAATCGTTTGAAAGTCTTCGCGGTCAACCAGATTATCTTTCTTGAAGGCAACAAATTTTTCCGTGCTGTCGACGGCGTTTTTAATTTCCTCGTCGAGGCGAATCAGTCCCGGCATTTTCAATTCCTTTTCCGCCTCCAACGAAGCCTCCGAATCATCTCTGCCGCTCTTGTTGGAAATTTTCAGCAGGCAATAAAGCATGGCACCCGCCTCACGCCCGCCGACTTCAGAAAAATTTTTCGCTGCGCCGAGATAAATCGCCAATTGCAAACTCAAGCCGTGAAAAATTTTTTTCAAGCTTAGGCTCGCCTTGCCGGTCTTGTAGTCGACAATCAGAAAATATTTTCCGTCGCCGCTCAAGTCGATTCGGTCAATGCGCCCGTTTAAATCAATCGTCACGTCGGAAATTTTTTTCTCGTCATGAAAGCCCGCCTCGAAAATCGTCGGATTAAATTCGCTCACCTTATCCAACTCAATCAAGCGGCTCAAAGATTCGACGGCAACTTTTTTTATGCGCTCGCGGCGATGTTCCAAAGTCTTCGTGCTCAATAAAATTTTGTTGTGGAGGCGCGGCGTTATGTTGTCCAAAATTTTTTCGACGCGCCCGTCAAGCTCAACCGCACCGACCGATGACCATTGCCGATTTTCCGATTTCAATTCGCGACCGAAACGACTCATGACGGCGTGAAGGATGCTTCCGATGTCCGGCGTCTGAATTTTGTATTCGACACGCTCTTGAAGATTGAGCCCGTAGCGCGAAAAATATTTGAAGGGGCACTCGTTGAAATTTTCAAAGCGCGTGACGGTTGCTTGAATTTTTTTTGACGGCGCGTAAAGTCTGTGAGCCGTCGCCTCCGATAAAGTTCGTTCGCCCGCCGTGAAAATTTCTTCGCCCAAATTTTGCAACACGTCAAGTTCAACCGTTTCCGTCGCGGCGTTCGGGAAGATTGCGCGAATTTTATTCAGCAACGACGACGCCGAAATTTTTTCGCCCTTCGAATCGGCAAGCGGATACGACAAGTACAAAAGCTCCCGCGCCTCCGTCAGCCCGCGATAAATCAAAAATTTTTCCGCCAAAGCCTGTTCCTTGCCGCCCAATGAAATTTCAAGTTCAGCCTCGTTTAGCCGCACTCTGTCAGCGTCGTTGAGTAAATTTTTTTCCGAGACCTTTCGAGGAAAATTTTCTGCGTCGAAGCCCAAGACGAATATCGCCCGCGAATTTTGCAAAGAGTTCTGGTCGAATTGCGCGACCGTCACCTCGTCCAAGCCCGGCGGTATCAAAGACATTTCCAAAGCGTCAAGTCCTTCGCCGATTATCGATTCAAATTCCGCCCGTGTGATTGTGTCTTCGCCCAGCGCGTCGACGATTTGCTCAAGCAGATTTATCACGTCGTCCCAAATTTTTAAGTGCTCCCTCGACAGCGCGAGGTTGCCGCGAAGTTCCTCTGCCTGCGACCATTCCGAAAGTTTTTCGTAGACGTTAAGCTCCTCAAGCAGCTTGAACAATGCCGTTGCCAATTCGACGACTTCATTGCCCGAAGCCTTCACGCGTTCCGAAAAATTTATCAGCGGCGCAACGGATTGTTTTCTTATCGCGTTGATTCGGTCGAGGTATTCAAGCTCTGCGGATTCGGCGGGGCGTTCGGCATAATCCAAAGACTTCACCCGCCGCAAATCCCAAGTCTTTTGCCAAGTCGCCGCTCCCTTCAAGCCGAACTCGATAACGTAATTTTCCAGCAGGTCGATTTCCTCTTGAGGCACGTCGAAAAATCCCGTTCGCAGGCAACGGAAGACAGCCTCTTTTCGCCAGCCGCGCAGCACTTCCAAAGCCGAACGAATCAGCTCCGCCAAAGGATGATTTCCCGCCGCTCGTTTCCTGTCGACGAAAAAAGGTATCGCGTGAATTTCGAATATCGGCTTTATCAGCGAAAAATAATTTTCGTCGCGGGCAACGATTCCGATTTCGCGCAGCCGATAATTTTTTTTGACAAGCTTCAAAATTTCTCGCGCAACGTATTCGACTTCCGCACGACGATTTACCGCCGCGATTATCTTCAAGCCCGAAGCCTCGACAAAATTTTTCGGCTTGTAATCGAAAAGTCTTTGCTCCAAAATTTTCAGCGGCTCCGATAAAAATCTGCGCGGCGTTTTCAAACGAGTTATCTTGAATTCGACGCCGACCTCCTCCGAAAATTTTTTCAGCGTGCGGAAAGTTTGGAAGGCGCGATTGAAGATGCCGACCTCCGAAATATTTTCGCGGCTGTTGAAGTTTTCATCCATCGGCAAAGTGATATGAACGTTCCTCGCGCAGGTGAAGAGCTTGCGCAAAAAATTTCGTTGCTGCGGGTCGAAGAAAATAAAGCCGTCGATAAAAATTTCCGCGCTGCCGATTGAGGGCGATTGCTCCATGAACTCCGCCGCCCGCGCCAATAAATTTTCGTCGTCGGTGAGTTTGCCGGCCAAAGCCGCCTTAAAATCTTCCGCGAAAATTTTCAAGTCGTGCAACTTGTCTTTGAGTTCGGCGTCCTCGATTTTGTCGGCCGCCTCGTCCAATTTGTCCGCGTCGATTGAATAGGTGCCCAGCTCTTTCAATTCTTCCGATAAAATTTCTGCAAAGCCGTGTTGCTTGGCGGCACGCACGAAAAATTTTAAATCGCCCGCCTTGTCTCGTCGAAGCAAAATTTTTCTCAAGAGAAGCCGCCGACCGATTTCTGAAATGCGCGGCGTCAATCCTCCTCCGATTTCGTCGAGGATTTGTCTTGCGAATCGATTGAAACTGTTCATGCGCGTCAAGAGTGCTCCGCCGGTCAACGCCGCCAATTCCAATTCCGCACGATACGTTTGATAAGCCGGCAACAAAAAAATTATTTCGGTCTTGAGCGGCTCGGTCTCAAGAATTTTTTTCGCCTGCCGCAAACACTCAAAAGTTTTTCCGAAGCCCGCCCGCCCTATTATAACTTCAACCATTAAAATCACTCCTTGCCGAAAGTTTATCACGGGCGGGAAATTTTATCAAAGCTTTATAGACGCAACTAATCAATTTATGATAAGATATGCGACGTTTAGGAGGGGTAATATGGCCGGGACAGATTTGGAACGCGGCGGCAATCCTCAACCGAGCGCGCCGAAGAAAAAATCTTCAACGTTCCTGAAAATTTTTATAGGACTTATTATTTTTATAATCGTGATGGCGGTCGGGGTAGGTATCGGCTTCGTGACGGCAAATATGAACGTCAAGGCGGACTTGTCGAAAGATATTCTGCCGCCCGCGTCAAGTCACATTTACGATTCGGCGGGCAACGAAATTGCAATCATTCACGCAACGGAAAATCGTGTGCCCGTCAAGATTGAGCAAATACCTATGAATCTTCAAAACGCTTTCGTCGCAATCGAGGACAATCGCTTCTATGAACACAAAGGCGTTGACCCTCGCGGTTTGATTCGCGCCGCTTACACGAATATTATTTCGCAGGAAATCGCGGAGGGCGGCTCGACGATAACTCAACAGCTTGCCAAGAACGCTTACCTCACGCAAGACCGAACTTACAAGCGCAAGATTCAAGAAATTTTCCTCGCTCTGCAACTTGAAAAGCAATACACCAAGCAAGAAATTTTGGAGCTGTATCTCAACCAGATTTATTTCGGGCAAGGAGCTTACGGCGTGCAGGCGGCGGCGAAAACTTATTTCGGCAAAAACGTCGAGGACTTGACGCTCGGCGAATGCGCAATGCTCGCGGGCATTCCGAAAAGCCCGAATTACTATTCGCCGTTCAATAACATAAACGCCGCGATTGAACGACGCAACACCGTCCTCAATCAAATGGTGACTTACGGCTATATCAGCTACAACGAGGCTTCCGCCGCCCGAAATGCCGAACTCGTGCTTGCTCCTAAAAACGTCCCCGAAAAACACAAAGACGCAATGTATTTTATCGAATACGTCACTCAACTTCTCGTCGACAGATACGGCGCGGATGCAGTTTACAAGGAAGGCTTGAAAGTTTACACGACGATTGATTTGGATATGCAACGCATGGCGGAAGAGGCTTTGAATATTTATCTGCCCGAATACTACACCGACGTAAACGGGATTGTTCAGCCGCAAGGAGCAATCGTCGCCGTCGAACCCAAGACAGGTTATATCAGAGCAATGGTCGGCGGACGAGGCACAGACCAATTCAATCGCGCAACCATGGCGGAACGTCAACCGGGCTCCGCGTTTAAACCGTTCGTATTCGTTGCCGGGCTTGAAAGCGGTTACACGCCCGACACCGTCATTGAAGACAGCCCGATTACAATCGGCGATTGGTCTCCGCAAAATTACAGCAGACGTTTCAGCGGCAATGTCACCCTCCGAACCGTTGCGATTTTCTCAATGAACGTTCCCACCGTCAAAATCGCGCAGGCACTCGGAATTGACAAGGCGATTTACTACGCGCAAGAGATGGGCATTTCGACTTTTGTCTTGAGCGGCGAACCGAACGACACAAATCTTGCCGTATCACTCGGCGGCTTGACACGCGGCGTCACTCCTCTTGAGCTTGCTTCGGCTTACGGAACTTTTGCAAACAGCGGCGTTTACGTTCCGCATATCGCGATTACCAAAGTCCTCGACCGCAACGGCAACATTATTCACGAGGCGATTCCCGAAGGACGACAGGTTATCGCTCCCGAAAGTGCTGCCGATTTGACGAGCATGTTGGAAGACGTTATCACGAAAGGCACGGGCAAAGGCGCGGCTATCGGGCGACCCGCTGCAGGCAAGACCGGCACGACCAGCGATTATCACGACGCTTGGTTTGTGGGATACACGCCAGACCTCGTTGCCTCCGTGTGGCTCGGTTGCGACGACAACAGCGAACTTGAGGGAATTACGGGCGGCGACCTCCCTGCGACGATTTGGAGCCACTTCATGCAAAACGCTTTGCTAAATGTTCCCGCGCATGATTTCGACGATTTGGTTGTCGACAGACGCTCAAGCAAAAATGTCGTCAACGAAGTCCGCGATAACAATCGACCTTCCCGCCGCGAACATTACGAGGAAGAAGAACGCTCGTCGTACAGAGAGCATGACCCCGAACCCTATCGTGAGCCCGAACCTTCCCGTGAGCCGGAGTCGGATTATACGCATAAGCCGGAAGGTGTGCCCGATTACGTCGAGCCGGAACCTTCACATGAACCCGAACCTGTCCGCGAGCCGGAGCCTGTCCGCGAGCCCGAACCTGTCCGCGAGCCCGAACCCGTGATTGACAATGCACCTTCGCCCGGCGACGAATCATCCAAAGGCAGGAATTGATTATGTACGATGACAAATTGCGCACTGCTGTTGTCGGCACCGCTAACGTTTTGCAGTCCGTCACTTTTATCGCCGAACACGAACGCAGCACGCACATCAAATATTTTGTGATTGACGACGCGCCGAAAAATTTTCCCGACAAAATCAAATTCATCGGGCGCGAAAAAATTTCCGAAGTCTTGCGCGGCTTTGACGTTGTTTTTATTTTGACTGCCTTGACCGACGAGGCGACATGCAAGACGGCTCATCTTATCGCGGACTGCGTGAAAAAAGAAAATATATTTCTTTCCGTCGGAATTATTCAATCGGTTGACAAAGATTTTTCCGACGCGCCGAATTGTCTTGAAAAAAATTTCGGAGTCGTCATAAATCTTGAGGAGCAACATTTCAATCAAACGGTCGAAGATTTTTCTTATCAAATCGTTCACGGAATACATTCGATTTACGACGAAGAATTTTATCCTTATTTAATGCCTGTGGACGGTGCCGACCTTGTAGAGCTGTTGACTTGCGGCAGAAAAACTTTCATCGGATTCGGTGAGGCTTCGGGCGAAAATCCAACCATTGCCGCCGTGAACGCCGCGATTGATTCGCCGTTCGTCAAGAACAATCTGCAAAGTGCACGCAGTGTTTTTTTGAACATATTGGGCGACGATTCGCTTTTGATGCTTGAAGTCGGCGAGGCGACAGATCCCGTTTACGAGGCGACGAATCCCGACGGCAAATATTATTCGGTCGTCAATCGCGACGAAGCACTTGGCGAAAAAATTTTTGTGATGGTTATCGTTCGTGTTTGAAGGAAGAAATTAAATGCTCAAAAAAATTTTACAAGAAGCGGTGAGCCGCGACGCGTCGGATGTTCATTTGACGGTCGGGCAGCCGTCTTTTTTTCGTGTAGCGGGAGAAATTTTTTCGGCGGGAGAAATTTTGTCTGCGCGGGAAGTCAAAACTTTCTTGGAGGAAATTTTATCGCCGCGCCTCAAAGAGGAGTTCGAAAAAAATTTGGCGATTGATTTTTCTCACGTCGAAGAAAAACTTTCACGCCGCTTCCGAGTCAACGTCTACATGCAAAGAAAATTTCCCGCGCTTGCCTTCCGACTTATCGCAAAAAAAATTCCGACGCTCGATGATTTGGGAGCACCGCCCGCGCTGAAAAATTTTTTCCACGCCGCGCAAGGTTTAATCCTCGTGACGGGCAGGACGGGTTCGGGCAAGACGACGACGCTTGCCGCATTTTTGAACGAGCTGATAAAAATTCGCCCGTGCCATCTGTTGACGCTGGAAGACCCGATAGAATTTGAATACGCGGCGGAAAAATCTTTCGTGAGCCAAAGAGAATTCGGACAAGATTTTTTGAACTTCGCGGCGGCAGTGCGGACTGCCATGCGCGAAATGCCCGACGTTTTGTTAATCGGCGAGATACGCGACGCGGAGACAATGCACGCGGCACTTGAGGCTTCGGCGGCGGGCGTGTTGGTCTTGGCGACGCTGCACACAAAATCTGCGGCGGAAACTGCCATGCGTGTTGAAACGATGTTCCCGCTCGTTCAGCGCGACGCAATTCGGGATTTGTTGGCAGATGAATTCAGCGCGATAATTTCTCAACAGCTCGTCAAAACCTCAAGCGGTCGACGATGCGCGGCAGAAGTTTTAATCGCCAATCCTGCGGCGCGTGCTCTGATTCGGCAAGGCAAATACGTGCA
>CAMVAG010000080.1 GCA_947165405.1 uncultured Selenomonadales bacterium | reverse complement strand
ATGTTTTTACAGCGGGACGAACGCCCTTTTCTTTTGCTACTTTTCTTTTGGGCGCGGCAAAAGAAAAGTAGATTTAAAAAATTAAACTTAATGATTAGCCCAATCGATGCCGCCGATTTAATTTACCAACACACCCTAATTCCTAATTGAAATTTTCAGAGCGATTTGGATTTTTCCGTCGCCGCAAGCACCGCCTCAATCAGCGAAGACCTCAAGCCGCCGCGTTCCAAAACTCTCACGCCTTCAATCGTCGTGCCTGCAGGGCTTGTGACTTTGTCGCGCAGAACGTCAGGGTGTTCGCCCGATTGCAAAACCATCTTCGCCGCGCCGAGCAGAGTTTGTGCCGCAAGTTCAACCGCCTGTGCCCGTGACAAGCCCGCCGCAACTCCGCCGTCAGAGAGGGCGTCAATCACGAGGAACGCATAAGCCGGACCCGAACCGCTCAAGCCCGTGACCGCGTCCATTAATTTTTCTTCGACTTCAACCGCACGACCCAGCGTCGACCAAAAATTTTTTATCGTCTCGCCGACCTGCGCGGCATTTTTGTTCAAAGTGTAAGCCGTCATGCTCTCGCCGACAGAAACCGCAACATTCGGCATGATTCGCACGATTTTATTTTCGGGAAAAAATTTTTCGACGTTGGCAAGCTTAAGCCCGGCGACCGTGTAAGTTATAATCGTCGACGCGGGAATTTTATTTTGAAGTTCGGCAAAAGTTTTCTCGGCGTCTTTGGGCTTGACGGCGACAATCAGCAAGTCGACCTCGTCAAGAAAATTTGCCTCGCCCGAAGCTTTGACTCCGTAATTTTTTTCAAGTTCCTCGCAACGGGCGGGACGAATCTCGGAAATAAAAATATCGTTCGGCGAAAAAATTTTCCCGCTGATTCCGCGAACGATTGATTCGGCAAGCGCGCCGCCTCCGATAAATCCAACCTTATTCATTTTTTTACCTCCGCCTCAACAAATTCTATGCTGTCAAGTAAGCTCGTCATTTGCTCGCGTATCGCCGCCAAATAAATTTTGTAAAGCTCCTTTTGTTCGGCAAGTTCTTCTTCCGTCAAGCCGATTGTGCGTTTCTTGCGCGCCAATTCATTTATCCTCGCCAAAAGTTCGGGCGTTATCATTTCATTGCCTCCCTTCAAGCAAACTTTCCATAATCGTAAAAGGTTCGTCCGCGTCTTTGAAGTAGTCAAAAATTCTCTGCCGATATTCTTTGGCGTGTTCGAATCGCGTCACAAACAAGCCGATTAGTTCGAGCAAAAATTTTTTGTCGGAAGAAAACTTGAGCGTCGCGAAAAAAATTATCGACTCAAAAAGCTTGTACTCCGCAACGAATTCCGCAAAATTTTGCGCGAGGCTCCCCTCGAATCTCCACGGATAAATATTTTGAAACCATTTGTTGACAAGATAATTTTCCAAGAGCGGCGAATATTTTTCGAAAAATTTTTTCTTGTCGGTTGTCAACAATCGGTAATTCGCGGCGATAGTGTCCAAAATTTTTTTTTCTTGCGGCGAAACTTTTTCGTCAAAAGTTTTTTCAAAGAGTTCGTGTATCAAGCGGATAAGTTTTTCCACGTCGAATGAAATGCTTTGAAGCATGAGCGGCATTTGCTCCGCCAAAAATTTTTTCGACTCGTAAGCCGCGATTAATTTTATCAGCGCGTCTTCGTCGAAGTCAGAAAAAATTTCTTCGAGCTTGTCGACGAAAAAGCCCAAGACGATTAATCTTTGGTCGAGCGTCAGCGTGCGTTCCTGCAAGATTGAAATCATTGCGACTTGAATTTCTATCATATGCGCCCGAAGTTCTTCCGTCGATTCGATTTGTTGAACGAGGATTTTTCCGCCGTGTGAATGAATTTTTTCCGACACTTCGACGAATTCAAATTTCATCGGCTCGCGCTCAAACAAAATCATTTCCGCCGCAAGCGGGCAACTTAAAATCAATGACCGCTCAAAAAAATATCCGAAGTTGCTTGTGATTCGCGGGTAGGTCGCGCATGTCAACGACAAAAATTTTTCGCCGTGCTCCATTTGCAATCGACACAATTTATTTTCTGTGAGGAACGGACAAAAATTTTTCCCTCCGAATAAAATAAGATATTCCTCTCTTTCGGAATCAAATTTCATGTGCGAGGTTATGTCCTGCGAATAAAGTTTGTAAGTTTCCTTGTCAACGAAAATATTCCAGCCGGTTCGGCAACAATGCGCGTTGCACTTCGAGCCGTCGCATTTGAATTTGTTCACGTATTGCGGTTGGAAGTAAAAATATTTTTTCTCCATAATGTCCCTCGAAAATTTTTTCGGAAGGAAGTATATCACGCGGAAAATTTTTTGTCACTTGACGGCGAAAATTTTGCAGGATATTATACGGCGCGGGAGGGCGGCAGGTTTGGATAAATATTTTATGGCGGCACTCGGCGGCGCGGAAGGTTTGGGCAACAAGAGCATTGAACTTCTTGTAAAATTTTTCGGCAGTGCAAAGGCGGCTTGGTTCGCGGAAACGGGCGACCTCTTCAAAGCGGGCGTTCGCAAAAATGCACTCGCTGCCTTCATAGAATTTCGAATAAAACATCCCGACGCCCCCGAAAATCTTGTAAGCTACTGCGAAAGACAAAAGATAAGTCTGTGCTCTATCTTCGAGGAGGATTATCCGCCGATTTTGAAAGAGATTCATTCTCCGCCGATGTTTTTTTACTATCGTGGAAAACTTCAACCGCTCGCGCAGAGGATCGGCATTGTCGGTTCGCGGCGCAATACTCCTTACGGGCAGAGCGTTGCCGTTGAACTCGGCGAACAACTTGCGGCGGCAGGCTTGACGGTCGTAAGCGGTGCGGCTCGCGGCATCGATACCTTTGCTCATCGCGGCGCATTGAGGACGGGCAGAACCGTTGCCGTCTTGGGTTGCGGGATAAACGTCATCTTTCCTCGCGAAAACAAAAAACTTTTTGAGCAGATTGCCGAAAGCGGCGTCGTCCTAAGTGAATTCCCTCCGCAACTTCTTCCGAGTAAAATTACTTTCCCTTCGCGCAACAGAATTATCGCGGGCTTGAGTCGAGGAGTTATCGTCGTCGAGGCGGATACAAAGAGCGGTGCGCTAATCACGAGCGATTTTGCCGTAGACAACAACCGTGATGTTTTTGCGATACCCGGTCAAATTTACGCGAACATGAGCCGCGGCTGCAACGAACTGATTCGCAAAGGCGCGACGCTGATTAAAAATGCGCGGGACGTTCTTGAAGAATACGACCTTTTGAAAGAGGATAAGGTTCCCGAAAAAATTGACGCCGAAGAAAAATCCGAAGCCGAAAAAATTTCTGCCGTGCCGATTGATTTGACTGACATGGAGGCTAAAGTTTTGGAGGCCGTGCCCGTTGACGGCTACATCACGGAAGACGAAATTTTAATGCAGGTTGACGATTTGGATTTGGATGACCTTGTTGATATTTTGCTTAAGCTTGACTTGAAAAACTGCATAGAAGAAAATGCAGGACGATATAAACGCAAGACAGGAGGTTGAACTGTTGGCAGAAAAAATTTTAAAGTCGGTGATACTCGTCGAGAGCGCGGGCAAGGCTCGGACACTCAAAAAATTTGTCGGGCGAAATTATTCTGTGGAATCGACAGACGGTTTCTTGAAAGATTTGCCCAAGAGCCGAATCGGTGTCAGCGACGATTATCAACCCGATTACATCACGGTGCGCGGCAAAGGGACTCTGCTTGCTCAACTAAAAAAAGAAACTTTGAACGCACGCAGAATTTTTATCGCGACCAATCCCGACGCGCAAGGAGAATTTTTGGCGCGGCAGTGTTGTGAAATTTTCGGCATCAATCCCAATTCCCATTGCCGAATTTCAATGAACGAACTCACCAAAAAAAATTTCAAGGCGGCGTTCGCGGCGGCAAGACCGATTGAAGAAAAATTGGCTGATTCGTTTCAAGCCAAGCAGTTGATTGACAAATACGTCAGCCACAAAGTCGGAGAATATCTTTCGCGGAAAATTTGGCGCGGCGTGAAAGTCGGCAGGTTCCGCGCAATGCTTTTGAAGTTAATCGCCTCACCGCCCGCCCCAATAATTTTGCAGCTCGAAAAAAATTTGACGGCGGCGACGCTTCAAGAGCTTGCGTTGAGAGACTTAAATTTTTCGGCAGCGCGAACAAGATTTATCGCCGAACAACTTTACGAGGGAATTAATTTCAAAGGCAGCGACTGCGCGGGGCTGATAACGTATCCTCACGGCGGAGAAATTTTTTTGACAAGCGAACGCCGCGAACCCGAAGCCGTCAAAGAATTTTTGACCGAATATCAATTCAAGCTTTACAATTTGATTTACAATCACTGCGCCGAAGAAAAAACTTTTGAATTCGACGACGCGATTAACGACGCGACTTTGATGTCGGCTTTCGACGCGCTCGGAGTTAATTGGGCGGAATTTTATTCGGTCGGTATTGCCAGCCTCATCAAACGCAAATACATCGCGGCGGAAAATTCGACTTACAAAGTCACGGCGTTGGGCATGCGTGTCCTTGAGGCATTGGCGGGTTTCTTCGACGAGGTTTTCAGCGCGCCGGCTTACAACGAGGTTACCGCGCAAGTCAAAGAAATTGCGGCGGGCAAACTTCAAAAGCTCAACGTGATTGAAAATTATTGCGCGAAATTCAATGCGGCTTTCGAAGAGGCAATGACTTCACTCGGCGAAGACGCCCTGCCTCAAAAAGAGCCCGTCGTCGAATCGGAGGAAGTTTGTGAAAAATGCGGGCGCAAAATGTTGATTCGGCACGGTCGCTACGGAGTTTTCCTCGCGTGTTCGGGCTATCCCGATTGCAAAAACACAAAGCCTTTGCTTGAGCCGACGGATAAAAAATGTCCGAAATGCGGCGGGCTTTTGGCGAAGCGTTCACTCAATCGCGGACGAATTTTTTATTGCTGTAATTCTTGCGACTTCATGACTTGGGACGAGCCTCAAGCGACGACTTGCAAAGTTTGCGGCGCGACGATGTTTGTGCACAGATTCAGAGGGCGCGCCCCGATGTTTTATTGCGGCAACGAAAATTGTCAAACGCGAACGAATCACCCGATGAATAAAATTTTGTCGGATATAAAACGCCGTGCCGAAATTCGCAGGGAACGCAAAGAAAAATTGGCGGCCAAAAAAAATGACAAGCAATAAAAAAGTTCACGTTATCGGCGCGGGACTTGCCGGCTCGGAGGCGGCTTGGCAAATCGCAAAACACGGCGTCGAAGTCGTCTTGCACGAAATGCGCCCGACGAAAAAAACTCCCGCGCACAAAACCGGAAACTTCGCCGAACTCGTCTGCAGCAATTCACTTCGGGCGGCGGGCTTGACAAATGCGGTCGGCGTGCTCAAAGAGGAAATGCGGCGGCTTGATTCTTTGATAATGGCGGCGGCGGACGCGACGAAAATTCCTGCGGGCGGTGCTTTGGCTGTCGACAGAGAAGAATTCGCCCGATTCGTCACGGACAAAGTTAAATCGGTCGTTCAGTTCGTTGAGGAGGAAGTTACGAGCCTCGATTTCGACGACGTGTTGATTATCGCAAGCGGGCCTTTGACGGCGGGTGCACTTGCCGAAGAAATCAAACAGCTCACGGGCGGCGACGATTTTTATTTTTACGACGCGGCGGCTCCGATTGTCACGGTCGATTCGATTAATTTCGATAAGGCGTTCAAAGCCTCGCGCTACGAAAAAGGCGACGACGACGCTTACATAAATTGCCCCATGACCCGCGAAGAATATCTTGCCTTCCGCGCCGAACTCCTCAACGCCGAAAAGACCAAGCCTCACGAATTTGAGGCGGAAATTTTTTTCGAAGGTTGTTTGCCTGTGGAAGTTTTGGCGGCTCGCGGCGAAGACACAATGCGTTTCGGAAATTTGAAACCCGTCGGCTTGACCGATAAAAACGGACAAACGCCTTATGCGGTCGTTCAGCTTCGGCAAGACAATCGCGAGGCAACTCTTTACAATTTGGTCGGCTTTCAAACGCATTTGACTTGGAGCGAACAAAAGCGCGTCTTCCGAATGATTCCCGGACTTGAGGCGGCTGAATTCGTTCGCTTCGGCGTCATGCACAGGAACACTTACATTAATTCGCCGAAAATTTTATCGCCGACCTTTCAACTTAAAGACAAGCCGAAAATTTTTTTCGCGGGACAAATCACGGGCGTCGAGGGCTACGTCGAATCGGCGGCTTCGGGCTTGATGGCGGGTGTCAACGCGGCGCGACTTGCAAAAAATTTGGAGCCGATAATTTTTCCGCCGACAACTTGTCACGGAGCTTTGGCGAATTACATCACGACGGCGGTCACGAAAAATTTTCAGCCGATGAATATCACGTTCGGATTGTTGCCGCCTTTGGAAGGTCGCGTCAAAAAAAATCTGCGTAAAGAAAAATTATCTGCGCGGGCTTTGGAAGACGTGGAAAAATTTAAGGAGCTGATATAAATGGAATTTCATTCGACGACGATAGTTGCCGTTAAACGCGACGGCAAAATTGCAATCGCGGGCGACGGGCAAGTAACCTTCGGCAACTCAACTGTCATGAAGTCGACGGCAAAGAAAGTTCGCCGCCTCTATCACGACAAAATTATCGCGGGCTTTGCGGGTTCAGTTGCAGACGCCTTCACGCTCTTTGAAAAATTTGAGGAGAAACTCGAATCGACGCACGGGCATCTTCAACGCGCGGCAGTCGCCCTTGCAAAAGATTGGCGCACCGATAAAATTTTGCGGCGGCTTGAGGCTCTGCTTTTGGTGGCGGACAAGGAAAAAATTTTGCTCTTATCCGGCAACGGCGAAGTCATTGAGCCCGACGGCGACGTTGCGGCAATCGGTTCGGGCGGCTTCTACGCATTGGCGGCGGCGAGGGCTTTAATCGCTCACACCGACATGACGGCGGCTCAAATCGCCCAAGAGGCTCTGTCAATCGCGGCGGACATCTGCGTCTTCACGAACAAGAACATCCTCCTCGAAGAACTCAATTAAAATCAGCGGCAAAAGATTTCATCCGATGCAAAAGACGACTGACGTACTCGAATCACTTTTAAATTTGAAATGAAAAATTCATGTAAACATCACAATGCTATTGACCAAAAAGGAATTTGGTTATAAAATCACAGCGGCTTGATATTTTTCTTTGCCATTGATTCGGCGGCGAATTGATTACTCGCCCGCCACAAGAACTCAAGGTTTGAGTTCATTCCTTCCCATGTAACCCTGCCTCGTTGCAGGTTAAAATATTTCGATGTTCGGGCATTTGAGCAACGCGAAGAAAGGAAACGTTTCCTTTAAAGCTTAATCAGCCGAAAGCGTTTCTTCCTTGCGAAAACTCAAAGCGGCATCGTTAAACCGGACAGTCTCCGACTGCGGTGGCAATGAAAATTTATCTGATACTCGGAAAGGTGGCGACAACTTCGCGGTCTCTGCAAACAGATTCTTCACGGCGGACGCCGCGGCAATTAAAATTATGGGTGTTTGTTTTTACCGCACTTATAAACCTGCGGTCGTTACCTCTTTTTTCGGGATGAGAATTCCGTTTAAGATCTTCCCCAAGTTTTAAGCGGCTCCCTCATTCTGCGACGCTGAACGCAACAAGGCTCGAAATGAACCCGCGAGTTACGTTGCAAAAAACCTACACAACTTTTATAGATGAGATTCTGCTTGATATTTTCCCCAACTTTCAAGCAAAGCTCATGACGTGACAGATAATAAAAACGAAACTCGGAAGAACCCCGCGAGCTTCGTTTTGAAATTAAACCTACACAAGCTTTAAGACCTCGACAGCGCGTCGGGGATTATTTTTTTCCAAAAAAAAACCTCGCACGCAACGAGGAATTTTTTTTTAATCGACGCTCAAATTTCTGTCGGCAAGAAGATTCATTGAGACGATAACCTCCGCCCGTTCGTTCAAGTCAATTTCCGCCGTCAAAATTTCTTCGCCGCGCCCGCTTTCGGCAATGACTTCGCCGCGAGGATTCACAAGCTCCGACTTGCCCGAAGCGTTTGCAAAGACGACGAAAATTTGATTTTCAATCGCCCGCGCCTTAGTCAAAATCTGTCGCGGCGTCAAACGTTTCAAACTCCAAGCGGCGGGAATAAAAATAATTTCCGCGCCTGCCAAAGCAATTTTTCTGATAAATTCGGGGAAGCGCAGGTCGTAGCAAATCGCCAAGCCGCACCTCACGCCGTCAAGCTCGACGACAGAAATTTTATCGCCCGCCGTGAAAACTTTATCCTCTTGCGCGAAGCTGAACAGATGAGTTTTGTCGTAAGCCGCGACGAGTTCCCCGCGACGATTGGCGACGAGGCAACGATTGAAAATTTTTCCGCCGCTTTCGACGACGACCGAGCCGCCGATTATGTTCACGGAAAATTTTTTCGCCGCCGCGCAAAGAAATTCGATTGTGCGTTCGCCGTCAACGTCAGCGAAATTTTCAACGGGCGTAGGATAATATCCCGTCGACCACAATTCGGGCAAGAGTATCACGTCGGAGGAATTCGCCGCCTCGATTAATCTTGCCGCCGTTGAAAAATTTTCTTCCACCGCGCCCAACATCGATTTGAATTGTACGATTGAAATTTTCATTTTCAAAACACCGGAATTTTAACCGCGCCTCTGTCAGTCGTCAACCTAATGTCAAACGTGACGCCGTGCCTCACGAAACGCCGAAAAGCTTTTTGATACCGCGAAAGAGCTTCGGGAATCCATTTATCGGTGAAGAGGATAACTTTCCTTTGCGGGAAAAGCCGGTCGGTATCGTTGAGCCATTTGTAAATGTGAGCAAGAATTTTTTCCAAAGTGTGCGGGTCTTCGCAAATCGTGAACAGCACGGGATAAAGTTTGTTCGTGGGCTTGCCCATAGGATAAGTGTTGATTTCGCCTTCGCCTCCGTCTTCGCCAAAAATTTCATCGAAAGCTTCAATCGGCGATAAACCTTCGGCAATTATACCGGCAACTCTGTCGACAGC
>CAMVAG010000079.1 GCA_947165405.1 uncultured Selenomonadales bacterium | reverse complement strand
ACATCGCTCATACATTTCTTGCTGAAGGAGTTCACAGCAATCTTAGCACATGCGGGGGAATTGTCAATTCCTTTCAAATGATATACAATACAGCGGCTGAAAAAGGAGGCAAGATTATGAAATTCAGTTGTTACAAGGACGACTTGAACGAGGCAATGCAACTTTTAATCAAAGCGGTTGCCGTCAAGCCCATGACGCCCGTCCTTGCCGGCATTTACCTCAAGGCAGAAAATTCCGCGCTTGAGCTGCAGGCAAATAATTTTTCGACGGGAATAATTATTCGCATTCCCGCCAGTGTCGAATCTTCGGGCGAGGTCGTCGTCAACAGCGGCAAAAGATTTCAAGATTTCGTGCGCATCATGCCCGACGAGACCGTCACTTTTTCCAATGAAGAAGGCGGCAATTCTTTGGTTATCAAATCGGGCGGCGCAAGTGTCGAGTTGATGACAATGGAAGTGAGCGACTTCCCGAAAGTCAAGACGCCCGAAACCGCTCGTACTTTTAAAATCCTCAAGCGCGAGCTTGGCGATTTGATTCGCAAAACGGTTTTCGCCGCCGCAAAGGATGAATCGCGTCCCGTCTTCACGGGTGCTTTGTTCGAAGTCAAAGGCGATAAACTTTCAATCGTTGCCACAAATACTCATCGCTTGGCTTTTGCTTCAAAGAAACTTCCCGAAAATTATACCGACGTAAGCTTTGTGGTTCCGGCGGAAGCGTTGCGCGGACTTATCACGAATAATCCTTCCGCAGCGGAAAATTATGTTACGGTCAACTGCTCCTTGCGCTACGTGACTTTCACGTTTGATAATGTCTTCGTGAATTCGCGGCTTATCGAAGGTCTCTTCCCGCCTTACGATAAAGTCATTCCCGAATCGACCGTGACGCATGTCAGAGTTGATACCGCCGAATTCAAACAGGCCATCGATTTCGTTGCGCTCATGAGCAAGGATGACGAATACAACACCGTTAAATTTGTCTTTGAAGGCGACGGCATTGCAATTTCTGCAAACGCCAGCGAATTCGGCAACGCAGACAGAAAAATCGCGGCGGAAATTGAGGGCGAACGTCTTTCAATTTCTTTCAACGCCGATTATATCGCCGACGTTTTGCGGGTTATCGATACCAAGCAAACCAAAATCGACCTCAATGACAAGTTCAGCCCCGCAACCTTCACCGAGCCCGGCAACGACGATTTTATCTATGTTGCCACGCCGGTCAGAGCTTAAATGCACATCGCCGAAATTTTTTTAAAGGATTGGCGCAATATCGCAGAGATGAATTTTCGCCCCGACGCCTCGACAAATATTTTTCTGGGACAAAACGCGCAGGGCAAAACAAATATTCTTGAGGCGATAAATTTTGCATCGCTTTTGAAAAGTCGGGCGGGCAAGGAAACCGAATTGATTCGTTTCGGAGAAAGCACCGCGCTCGCCCGAATAAAATTTTTCAAGGCGGGTATCTCTCACGAATTGGCGATAGAAATTTCTCATGCCCGAAGGCGCAGAATTTTATTCGACGCCAATCCGATTCGCCCGCGTGAACTTATCGGCAAATTAAATTCGGTTTTTTTTTCGCCCGAAGATTTATTCATGTTCAAAGGCTCGCCTTCGATACGCAGAAAATTTTTGGACGCGCAAATTTCTCAAGCCGCGCCGATTTATTTTATGAACTTGCTGCGGTATAATCGCCTCGTCGAACAGCGAAACATCCTCTTGAAAAAAATTCGGGACAAAGCCGCGCAGGAAACCGAGCTTGAACTTTGGGACGAGCAACTTGCTTTTTACGCCGAAAAAATTTTGAGCAAGCGGCTTGCCTCCGTCGACAAGTTAAACTCTTTGGCGAACTGCTTGCACCAAAAAATTTCCGCACGGAAAGAAAATTTATCGGTCGTCTATCACATGTGTCTGCTTGACGCAAAAGAAAACCTCGCGGAAAAATTTTGGGAATTGTTGCGGGCGAGGCGATTCAAAGACATACAACACGGGGCGACAAGTTTCGGCGCGCACTTGGACGATTTAAAATTTTTTATCAACGGGCGGGAGCTGAAACTTTTCGGCTCACAAGGACAACTGCGCACCGCCGTCCTTTCCTTGAAACTTTCCGAGTTGCAATTTTTGAAATCGGAAACGGGCGAATATCCCTTGCTGCTTTTGGACGACGTGATGAGCGAATTGGATGCCGAACGCCGCGAATTGTTGTTGGAATTTTTATCGCGCGAAAAAATTCAGACGTTGATAACGGCGACCGACCGCGCCTACTTCCCGCCGCAAACTTCCGGCAAATTTTTTTTTATCGGAGCAGGGAGGCTGACAGAATGAACGGATTTAATCAGCTGCTTCATGAACACATGCGTTCGCAAGGCGCGGCGACTTACAAAAAATTTCTTGCCTGCGAAGTCATTTTGCATTGGAAAGAAATTGTCGACGAAAGCATTTCCTCGCAAGTCAAGCCCGTCACGATTGAGCGAGGCGTTTTGTTCGTCGACGTGAAAAATTCCGCCTTCAAAGACCAGCTGAAATTTTTCGAGGAAGAAATTATCGACGCGATTAACAAAAACTTCAGGCAAGCAGAGCCGCTCGTCAAGAAAATTAAAATCGCCTCGCCTTTTCAAATCGCAAACATGCCGCAAGAAAAAAATCCTCCCGCGCAGACCGTCGAGGAGGAATTGAAACTTGAGGACGTGACTTTGACGGAAGAGGAAAAATTTTTTTGCGAACGTCAAGCCGAAAAAATTTCCGAGCCGAAATTGCGGCAGAGCTTTTTGGAAATGTTGTTGTCGAATGTGCGACTGAAAAAATTTCGTTTGGCAAGCGGCTGGCACAAATGCAAGAACTGCGAATCACTTTGCCCGCCGAAAGAAATTTTTTGCGAGGTTTGCATTGTGAAGGCACGGGAGGAAATGTTCAAAGCCTTGTCAAAAATCCTCTTCGACGCGCCGTGGCTGAAGGCTTGGGACGCACAAAAAATTTTGCTTGAGCGAATGCCTTACATGAAAAACGAATGCTCCCTCGACGCGGTGGAATCTGCGCGGTCGTCGTTGATTCAGCGAATCGCAAGCAGGATTCGTTTCGGCGACGAAAAATCTCCCGACGTGTTAAAGGCGGTCATGTTGAGGAAACGTTTGCCGCCCGAACAACTCACGCCGGCGATAATCAAACGAACTCTTTTTGAATTGCAAGGAAACATTCCCGAAGCACGACGTTTCAGATAACGGAAAAGCCCCCGAACTTGTCGAGGGCTTTTTGATTTTCTTTATTGGTCGGAACGACGAGACTTGAACTCACGACCTCTTCCACCCCAAGGAAGCGCTCTCCCAAACTGAGCTACGTCCCGATTGCCTGCGCAGTTTATCACAGGTAAAAAAATTTTGCAAGCCCTGCTTTTAAAAAGTTGCAAAGTTTTTGCTTACTTCGATTAGGCGTTCAATGATTTTTTATGTTTAGAATCTACTTTTTCTTTGTGGCGTCAAAGAAAAAGTAGCAAAAAGAAAGACGCTTAGCCCGCTGTATTTTGCATCACGCAAAATGGTCGCGGCGGCCGTCGTCCATGACGGCCGGGTTTTCGCTCTCCGCTGCTTTTGAGGATACTTGGAAAAATTTTTACTGCAAAGCTTTCGCCAAAGTCAAAGTGTTGTTGAGCATGCGGTCGACGTAGTCCAATAAATTTTCGGGTTTCGCCTCGCCCGTGACTATCGGGTCAAGTTCAAAGATTTGTGCGCCCGTTTCGCGAGCGATTGTTTCGGCTGCCTTCGCGGAATATTGCGGCTCGGTGAAAATGATTTTGACCGGCAACGAATTTATTTTTTCTATCGTTTCGGCAAGCTCTTGAGGCGTCGGCTCGGTGCCCGGTTCGCGTTCAACGGTTGCCACAATTTTTAAACCGAATTCCGCCGCCAAATACGGGAACGCCTCGTGGAAAGTCACAATCTCTCTGTTCGGCAACATCGTCAGCGAAATGTGCATCTCGTCGCGCAAGGTCGTCAGCTCGTCGACGTAATCAAGCGTATATCTTTTGTAAACATCGGCTCGCGAAGGATCAAGTTCACAAAGCTTGGCAGAAATATTTTTCACCTGCGCAATCGCATAAGTCAAACTCAACCACACGTGAGGATTCGGGACGCCGTCCTCCATAATCGGAACAATGTCGGGCGTGTCGGAGGCGTTTATGATTTTCAAGTTCGGGTGAGACTCAATGACTTTATCCAAAAAACTTTCCATGCCCAAGCCGTTCACGACAAAAATATCTGCCGTCTCAAGTGTCTTCATGTCTTCGGGCGTCAATTGATAATCGTGCAGGCAACCCGTTTGAGGAGGCGTCATGTTCACGACCTCGACGCCTTCGACGCCGCGTGTTATGTTTAACGTTTCAAGATACATCGGGTAAAACGACGTGACGATTTTTAATTTGTCGTCGTCTTTTTTTTCGGAGCCGCAACCGACAAGCGCGAACGTCAAAATAATCAGCGCGAAGCTTAAAATTTTTTTCATGGCTTAACCTCGATATTCCGCCGCCAATTTTTTGAACAAGGGCAGGGAACGTTCAATCGTCTCTTGCTTTATGCAATAAGCCGCACGGAAATAACCGGGCGCACCGAAGTCCGCGCCGGGCACGAGCAGCAAATCATATTTCTTGGCGCGTTCGCAAAAAGCATAATCGTCCGCCTCCAAAGCTTTCGGGAAAAGATAGAAGGCACCTTGAGGCTTGACGCATTCGAAACCCGCCGCAATCAATCCTTCGTAGAGGAGCTTGCCATTGCGTTCGTAGGGCGTGATGTCGACAGACTTGCCCGCGCACTTTGCAACGACCAACTGCCACAAGCTCGGCGCGTTGACATGAGTGAGAACCCTCGCCGCGCCTGCAATCGCTCCGTAAATTTTTTCGAAGTCGGCAACTTCATCGGGCACGACGATATAGCCGATACGTTCGCCGGGCAACGAAAAACTTTTGCTGTAGGAATAGCAGACGAGCGCGTTGTCATAAAAATTCGGAACATACGGAACCTCGACGCCGTAAGCAAGCTCGCGATAAGGTTCGTCGCAAATGAGGAAAATGTCGCGCCCTTGAGCTTTGAGGATGTCGGTGAGCCTCGTGATTGTCTCCTTTGAGTAAACCGCGCCGCTCGGATTGTTCGGCGAATTTATGATAACGGCTTTTGTCTTAGGCGAAAGAAGTTTTTGGAAGTCGTCGAAGTCAATCTGCCAATCTTCGGGACGCGGCTTGACAACTTTAAGCTGTGCTCCGACCGACTCGACGAAAACTTTGTATTCGGGGAAGTAGGGCGCAAAAGTTATGAATTCGTCGCCCTCCTCTGCCAATGCCTTGAAACAAATCGTGATAGCTGCCGCCGCGCCGCTCGTGATGAAAAGATTTTTTCCTGCAAAGTGCGTGCCGAAACGTTGATTGATTGACGCGGCAAGGGTCTCGCGGACTTTGGGATTGCCGGGCGCGACCGTGTAGCCGTGAACTTGCGCGGGCTCGTAAGTCTGCAAAATTTCAATCGCGGCGTCTCGAACAAAATCGGGCGTCGGGACATTCGGGTTGCCCAAGCTGAAATCGAAAATATTTTCCTCGCCGACCTCTGCCGCCCGCTTGCGCCCGAATTCAAATATCGTGCGGATTGTCGATTTCTTTGTTCCAAGTTCATACATCTTTGCCGATACCATTAAAATCACTCCTTGCCCGTGAGGCGGTTAATTTCATCCTGCAGCTTTTCAATGCGTTGCCTTGCATTCTGCAAATTTTTTTTGTCTTCATTCATGCAAGCCAAGAGAGCAGAAACCAAAATATCTTGTTCGCCGAGATGCTTTCCGAACGTTTCAAGGAAAATATTATACAGCTCAAATGAATCTAAATCTTTTGTTTTGCCATAAATCGTCGAGAGTTTTCTGCTTACAAAATTTTTAATGATGACGTAGCGAAGATTGGGATTCTCTTTGAAAAATTTCGTTTCGCCGAGAAAGTTATCCAAATCCTTCAAAGCGAGTATCACCAATTCCATCCATCTTTGTATGTATTCCGAGGTAGTGTATTCGCCGAAAGATATTCCGCTGTCATGCATTCGCCTTATGAAACAAATATTCGGGATTCGCAAAAATCGTTTGGCACAGAAGAGCACTTCAAGAGACCAAATATCATCTTCCGAACGAATCGGCGAAAAGGTTATGTTATTTTCAATCAGCAAATCTCTTTTTGTCAAGCGACACCATCATCCAATAATTTTTTTTCAGCCATTTGTCGACGCGCTCTGCCAAGTCGTTTGTCTCAAGAGTCGGCTTATCGACAAAGGGCGGCTGTTGAATTTTGCTATCGGCAGGATAAACATTTTCTTTGAAAGCCTGCCCGATACCCTTCGACATGAAATATTTTTCGCAATAGACAACGTCGGCTGCATAATCTTTTGCAAGCGTGTACATTTCTTCAAGAGCCGTCGGAGTTATAACGTCGTCGGCGTCCAAGAAATAAATATATTCGCCGCGTGAAAAAGAAAATCCTCTGTTGCGAGGTTCGGCAGCGTTGCCGGAATTTTTTTTCATTTTGACAAGCCGAAGCCGCCCGCCGAATTTCGGAATGTAACTTTGAACAATTTCAACGCTTTTATCGGTTGAGCAATCGTCCACGACAATGACCTCAAAATTTTTTAACGTTTGCGCCAAAAGATTTTCGAGGCATTCGCCGATATATTTTTCGTAATTGTACAGCGGGATAATAACGGAGACTGCCGGGCAGGTAAAAGAATTATCGGAAACATTACTGATTGTCTTCGTGAACTGTGCGTGCGTTATCCACTCAACCTGTATTTTAATTTCATCGCCGGCTGTGACGTTCATATTGTATTGGTAAGGTTTATCGTGCCAAGCGGGAGTGAGTGTGTCGAAAATAACCTGTTCGTTCACGAGGAGTTTTGTGTAGTCAATCCAATATGGTATGCGTTTAATCTTGTTTGCAGGGTCGCGAACATCCATTCCCTTTAATTTTAAAATGAGCTTACCGCTTGAGGTGGCTTTGGCGACGATTTCCATTTTCCCGGCATAAGATTGAATCACATAGCCGATACCGTCCTTTTGAAACCAATCGGGCTTTTCTAACTTGGCTGTGTTGTCGGAAACGGAAAGGATTTGAAAATCGCCCGCGTCCGTTTCAATCAATTGAATATCCAATCGGGCAGTGAAATATCGTTGTAATTGTTCGAGGGAATTAATTTCATTAAATTTCCGCTCTTCATTTATAAACGCGAAAAAGAACGGCATCATCCAATCGGTCGAATTATTTTCCTTTGCGAGTTCGCGATACAAGATTTCGTAAATTTTACGATCATTCATTTGTTTTCGATATTCACGCAGGCTGTTTAAAATCCACCCGACTTCCATCTTAAAGAGGTCATAGACGCAATCGGAATTTTTCTTCAGGAAATCGAGCTTGTTTGAAAGTTCCGACAAAGCTTTCAGCCAAAGTGCAAGCGCGCGCCCGCTATGATAAATTTGTTCCGCAGGCGGACGCCGCTTTTTTGTGACAGCTTCCGGATCATAACGCCGCCGAAAATACACGGGATTGGGAATTCTCAAGAAACGTTTTGAAAGGCAACGTATGTGAAGGTTCCAGATAATGTCACCGCTGCCATAAATTTTTTCGGGAAATAAAATTCTGTTTTCAATTAAAAAATCTCGTTTAACAAATACCGACCACGGCGCATGAGAAAACCATTTATTGGAGAGATATTCACGAACAATTTTATCCGTGTCATCTGCAATAAAAATCGGTTTGTCTTCCAAATTTTTTTCCGCCAAAATTTTTACTTCATTTGGACGGTCTAGGCTGTAATGAGCAGAAATGTAAGTAACATCCGCATCAAATTTTTCTGCCGCCTCATAAAGCGTCTCCAAACCCGACAAAAGAATAAAATCATCGGCGTCGAGAAAGAAAACATATTTGCCGCGAGAAAGAATCAGCCCGATATTGCGCGGGACATATCCTCCTCCGCCCGAATTTTTTTCTGTCTTTGTGAGCTTGAGCCGTCCGTCAAATTTAGGCACGTAACTTTGAACAATCTCAACGCTTTTATCGGTTGAGCAGTCATCAACGACGATAACCTCGAAATCTTGAAACGTCTGCAGAAGGAGGCTTTCGAGGCATTCGCCGATATATTTTTCCGCGTTATACATCGGGATAATCACGGAGATCGCAGGACAAGCTGTCATTCAAATCACTCCTTAAGCAAAATTTTTTCTGCGAAGATTTTTTTCAATGATTAAAATTAACCCTCCTGCAGGAGGGCTTTTAAATTTCTTCCAAGTCAATCGATTTGTCAGTTTCAAAATTATAACACGAGCGGCGGATTTTGCAAGAATGACCGGCTGTAATTGAAATTTGTTAAAATGCTTTTTCTTTGTCTTGCGCAAAAAAAATCAGGCAGGAATAAAATTTCCTGCCTTTATGTCGTCGAAAAAATTTATCGCAAGTTTCGTGGCGCGGTTAAAGTATTTCCGAATTTTACAATCGCTGCCGCATAAGCTGCCGCGCAGACCGCCGCGAGGATATAGCTGAGTGTGTAATTCAAGCCGAAGCCAATCGGCGCGTGCAAAATGTAAGTCGAGACCATGTACATGTAAAAAGTTCCGGGGACAAGTGCCATAATGTAGGGCATGTTGTTGTTCTTCATGTAGACGGCAATCATCGCGAAGGCAAAGACGGCAATCGTTTCGTTCGCCCAAGAGAAATATCTCCACAGCAGAGCAAAGCCGCTTGCGTCGGTTTTGGCGAAGTAGAGAACGCCGGCGACGATTGCGAAAATTATCAGCGCGAGAGTAAACACGTTGGCTGTCTTTTTGTTGTCAATGTGGAGCGCGTCGGCAATCATCAAACGCAACGAGCGCAGAGCCGTATCGCCTGACGTGATAGCCAAGACTATGACGCCGAGCACCGCGACCATTCCGCCGATACTTCCGAGCATGTCTTGAGCGATAACGCCGACGACAACCGCCGCTTGCTTGAAAAGATTTTCATTCGTGGCAATGCCGCTG
>CAMVAG010000078.1 GCA_947165405.1 uncultured Selenomonadales bacterium | reverse complement strand
ACTTTCCGCGCTCTTGGCGTTCATGGTGTTTGACATTTTGTATTGTGAAAGAGTCGACGCGTTGAACGTGGTGATTTTGCTGCTGAGTTCAAGGTAATCAGCTTTCATCCACTCGTTCTTCGTGTATTTTTGTGCCATCTTGTCGTATTCGTTTTGCTTGCTCATCATGCCGACTTTAACCATCGACTCGATGTCCATGCCCGAACCCGACAAGCCGTAAATTCCATTGACACCCATGGTAATCCCTCCTTAGAAGGGCGTCTGTTCAAACTGCCCTGTCAATGAACGCGCCCAGCCAATCCTTAGCCTTGATCATGTTTTCAATCATTTCTTCGGGCGGAAATTCTTTTATGACCTCGTTGGTTTTCTTGTCAATCATTTTGACGTTAAACATTTCGACTTCTTTGTTGTACTTGAACTCGACGTCGCAGTTGATTTTGTCCATGAGCTTGTTGAAAGTTTCCGTCATTTCGCTGACAGACTTCTCCGACATTGTGCCGGGTTCCAAGCGCGCTTCCTGCTTTTGCTCCTCTTTTTCTGCGGGAGTCAATGCTTCCAGAGGTTTCGCAGCGACAGATTGAGAAGAGCCGGGTTGCGTGGAAACAGGTTTAATCCGTGCGAAGTCCTGCTCACCTACAGGCTTTGTGCTTGGAGCCGAGTCTACAACGACCGCCGCCGTGACCATGTCATTAAGTTTCCCTACCATAATAAAACACTCCTTTGTTAAATTTAGGAATTGGTTCCTAATTGTTTTTCAGCGGCAACGCGCCGTGCAAATCGACGTTCAACTTTTGAGCCGCCTTTTGATTTTCTTCTTGTATCGCACGATAGATTTCGCCGCGATAAATTTTTATGTCTCGCGGTGCATCAATCGCAATACGCACATTTTCGCCCTGAACTTCCACGACGTTTATAACAATGTTGTCGCCAATCATTATTTGTTGACGAGGCTTCCTCGTCAAGACCAGCATCGATTCACCCCTCCTTTTTGTCAGATTCGGGGAAGAGGCGGTGTTTGGTCGTGTAATTGCTCTTTTCCAAGACGACCTGCTTGGCTTGCATGTTTGCGCCGTTGAGGACAATGGGAGCCAAGAGATTTGCCGTCATGTAGCGAATTGAGCCGTTCGGGATTGTAACCATTGAATAATAGAACACGTTTTCGCTGTCTTTGATGTCGAGTTCCCTGACCGTTGCGTCATCGATTTCAAAGGTGTAGTCGTTGAAGAACAGGAAAGGAATCGTCAACAAGAAAGCCAAATCCGGCGACTTAAGCGACTGCATGAAATAATACGGGCTCTCTTCTTCGTAGGGCAAGATAACAAATTCGTGCTCGTCCTCGAACGCGGGGATGCCGTCCTTGAAATACACGATTTTATTTTCGTCAACCTCAATCTCACCAAATCTGCTGGTATAAATTTTACGCATGTAACTTTCCTCCTCTGAACTTTCCCCGACAGAATGAAAAACTTTTCTCGGCTAGGCGTAAATGTCATAGTGATCCATAGAGACCCAGTGGCGGATAAAGCCTTCATTTTCAAGAGAGGTTTCCACACTGCCCGGCGTGTAATGAATCCTTGCGTTTGGTTCAGTTTCAATATCGACAGTAACATCACCAACATCGGGTTCGCCGACAACCTCGCTTTGATAACCTTGCATTTGCGGGTCGGGTATGTCGGCTGTCGTGAAAACCACACGCGCCTGATAATCGGAGAAGATTTCCGATTTAATCTCTTGGACAACGTCGTCGCCGCGCCTTGCCGCAGTTGTTGCCTTTGACCAAGCTTTTTGTGCATGACGACCTGTCGCGGCTTGGGCGTCCGAAATGCCTCTTTGCCCGCGTTCGGCTGCCAAATCGCCGTGTTTCCTGAAGCCGTAAGCTCTGCGGCTGGGGTAGCTGTCAATGCTCAAGCTCGGTTGGGTGGCACCTTTATTTGCGCTTGCCTGACGATTGCCGGCACTTCGCGTTTGAGGCTGAACGATTGCCGATTCGTCAAGCCGCCCCTGCGTCTGTCGAATGCTTATTCGCGGCAACTCATGTCGAGTATTTAACCTTACCATCATGACTAATTCCCTCCTTTCAATAAATTTTCCTGCCTGTCCTTGAAATTTTTGCCGAGAATAAAAACTCCGAAAACACCAATAGACGGCAACAAGAAATCTCGTTGACGCCTGCAGGATAAAATTATTTGGTTTTCAAAAATTAAGATTAGAGGTAGTCGGCGAGGGACTGCGGCAAAATTCTTCCGCCCAAAGACAAAGACAAATTGTAAAGGGCGGTTTGTTGCATGAGCTGCGTTGCAAGCTTGGCAATGTCCGCACCGCTGACGTTTGTTATATCTTCGGTGATGTTGTCGGCTTGATTGTTCAACATGGTTTCGACTTGGTTATAAAGCTGTTGGCGTGCGCCGATTTTTGTTTCTTGAGTGAGCATTGTCGAATGAGCAACATCGGCAACCGTCACGCCGTCGGAGGACATCCAATGAATATCGCAATTATTTACTCTGGAGCAAACGCAGAACAATTCATTGAGCATTGCCGTGCCCGAAGCCTCGTTGCCGGAATTTGCGTTGTCGAAAATGTCTCTGCCGAACATGCCCGCGCCCGTCGCGTTGACGGTATCGGCATTGGGGTCGGTCGCGCCGTTGAGCTTGACCATTGAAATAAGATTTTCGTCGCCGTTGTAAGTGACGATATTTTGTTTAACCGTCTTGAAAGTATAAACTGTGCCGTTGATTGTAATGCCCTCGACACGTGAAGGACTTTCGCTGTCATAAGTGAGGACACTCGACATGGAAGAGGGAACGTCTTCTTTTTTCTGCAACAAGCCTTGATTCGTGAAGACGTCGGAAACTTTGAAATCGGAATCGAACTGCTCGACTCTGCCTGCATTGAGAAGTTCGGCTACTTCCGTATTGCCTTGTTCTGCCGCGTATTCAGCTTCGCCGATTGTCGTATATCCTCTGGCAATCAATTCTTTATAGCCGCTGTCCATAAATTCTTTCGTGTAGAGATTCATCACGCCGTCGGTGGTAGTGTCGCCTTTGGCAGCCATGTTGCCGCTTTTGTCAACCTTTTGATTGTCGAGGTAGTAAATGTTGCCTTCGCTGTCTTCCAAGGTGAGCATTTGGAAAAGCTCGGTGTTGTAATCGGAGGTTGTGCCTTTGAAGAAAGCGGATTGCGAAACGTCAAGATTTTTGGGAAGCCCGCGGTCATATTGCTCAATCGACATTTCAAAGGGCTTTGTTAAATCCTTTTGCCCCGCGAAAATATATCTGTCGCCGACTTGAGTGTTGGCTACGGAAACAAGCTCCTGCATGTGCGCGAACATCTCTTTATGAATTGCGGCGTAGTCGTCTTCGGCGTTATCGGAATTCGCCGCGTGGACGGATTTTTCCTTCAAAGTCTGCATCATTTCCGTCATATGAACCATTACGTCGTCGGATTGTTTCATCCAAGAGGATGCCGTCTTTATGTTTTCGCGATATTGAGTGTTTTCGTTTTCGCTGACGTTGTAGCGCAGGAGCTTTGCATAATTCATCGGGTTGTCGCTGGCGCGGTGCAATGATGAGCCGTCCGCCTGTTCGAAAAGCTTGCCCTGTTGTTGATAAGCGTGGTTGAGTGATTGCTGATAATTATACATGAAGTGCATTGAGCCTATTCTTACGCCCATAGAAATCCCTCCTTAGTCTTTAATTCCTAACCACTAGGGTGTGTTGGTAAAATCAAAAGTAGCGGTTGGTGAGTGCCCGGCCGCACATGGACGTGCGGCCGCCCGCGTAAAAAGCCGGAAGCTTTTTCAGCGGGTTCAACGCCCCCGCGAGGTGCCCTTTCTTTTTGTAACTTTTTCTTTGGGCATGCAAAGAAAAAGTTTTTCAAACGTTCAATCGGAGCCGCCGATTTAATTTACCAACAACCCCTAATCACTAATCACTAAATTACCTGCCGACGACACCGGTGGAATTGACGAGACGATCCAAACATTCGTCCATAGCGTTCAAGCAACGTGAGCACGCGGTGAAGCCTTTTTGGTATTTAATCATGTTGGTGAGTTCTTCGTTCCAATCGACGCCGCCCATAGAGTCGCGCCAATTTTCTACCTGCGTCATAATCGTTTGCATTGCCTCATAGTTTACGTCGGTTGAATAAGCATCAATGCCCAAAGTCGACATGGATTTTTGATAGTAGGAATTAAGACTCAAAGTTGTCATTGCCGTTGAATATTGTTCGTCGCCGTTTGAGTCGAGAATTTTATTGCCATCCAAGTCGCGTATGACCATACTTTTGGAAACGAGAGCATTGGCTTTGTTGTCTTCGATAATTGTCTTTTGAGAGATATTGAAAAGTTCGCTGAGGTAAACGGCATTGGTACCGTCGCCGGTGCGGCTGCCCCACTCCATATCTTCCCAAAAACCTTCGCCGGTGGAAGTTTCGACGTATTGTTTGCTTGTCGCCGCCGCAATGTAGCGGTCGCCGTGAATTTCCGATAACTTTGCGTTGACTTCCAAAGCGGCAATAATTTGCACACCGCTCAAAAGATTTTTGCTGTCGACCTCGTCGGGGTCGTATTTGTAAAGATAATTTCTGTCGTATTCGGCGTCGTAGCGATATTCGTAAGTGATACTTTCCTTGCCGAAGAAATTAATCGTGTCGGGAACTTTTTTTACAATTTCGTCGGCGGAATTTCTGTAGACTGCCCCGCCGGTGATTTTGATTACCTCTTCCGTGCCGAGCATATAAACGCCTTCCGTCAACGTCACGCTGTCCGCTTCGGTCGCGGTTAAATACGTTCCGTCGGCTTTCATGAATTCGACTGCGGTCAAGTCACTTTCGGTGGTGGAGGAGGTAACGTCGTTGCCGTCCTCGTCGACGAATTTATAATCGCCGTTCATATCCCAACCTTGCTTGTGCTGGTCGTTGAAGGCGGTCAACATGAAGCTTGCCATGTCAGCCAAGCTGTCAATATAAGATTTATCTTCGGCGATTGAGTCCAAGCGCGCTTTCAAAATTCCGTTTTGCGGCGTGAAGACAATATTGCTTTCTTTGATTTTAATGTTGTAGTCGGTGACGCCGTAGTCGATTCCGTATAAGCTGGAGGAAACGCCGTCGCTCATCAAAAGATGAGATCTGCCTGTTCCGTTTACCAAAGTGACGCCGCCCGAATTTATCTGATATGCTCCGAATTCATTTTCGGTGAAAGAAACGTTCATGTAATTTGACAACTGGTCGACAAGCAGGTCGCGTCTGTCGCGCAAGTCGTTTGCCGTCGCGCCCGTGACTTCTTGAGCAACGATTTGCTTATTGAACTGAACGATTTCCTCAAGGATGTCGTCGACTTGCAAAAGCTCGGATTTAAGGTCTTCGTATTCGGAGCGAATTTGTTCTTGAAGTTCAGCGGTCGCGGTTTGAATGATGTCGCTTAAATTTTTGCCCTGTTCGATAACTTGAGTTCTGGCGGAAGAATTTGAGGCGTTTGTCGAAAGATCAACCCATGTCTGATAAAATTTATTGAGAGAAGCCTCAATGCCCAAGTTCTTGCTGTCGTCGAAAATCGTTTCGAGCTTGTCGTAATTGACCGCCATAGTCTCATAATATTTTTGTGAAGGATTTTCATTGCGATATTGAATGTCGGCGTAGACGTTGCGTGCCCGTTTGACCGATAAAGCGTCGACGCCGGTGCCGATCATGACATTGCCGGTCAAGCCTGCGCGTTCCTCACCGCGGGTCGTCGCCAGATTGACCATTTGGCGCGTGTAACCTTCCGTGCCAGCGTTTGTGATATTGTGACCGGTGGTATCCAAGCCGAGCTGATTCGCCATGATGCCGCGCACCATCGTGTTTAATCCTGCAAAAGTTGCTCTCATATATTTTCCCTCCTTAGATATTTGCCTCGAACATGCGCCTTGTCCGTTGAGAGCCCGTATTGGCAGCCGCGCCGTAGGTGTCGCTTGCCGAAGTCCGCGCCAAGATATTCAAATTAAATGCAACGTAATCTTTGCCGCGCTTTACGAGCAACTTGAGATTATCCGTTTGATTTTTGATTTTGATTTGAGCGTCGGCGGTTTTCTTCAAAAGTTTTTCTGCCACGTCACGTTGAATATTTTTTTCTTGTGCCGCGAGGTATTCCGCGAACGACGGAGCGTTTACACGTTGCAAAAAATCGCGAGCCTTTTCCTCGTTCTTGGAAAGGTCGCGTATTGTTGTTTCGATTTTGCGAATCGTCTCTTGCACGTCGGGCGAATTGCTTTCTATTATTTTTATCAGTTCTTCGAAGAGTTCGGGCAAGTGGGCGCATAACACGGCTTGCTCGCGTAAAATTTTTATCGTCTCGTCCATAGCCGTGACCTCAAGCTTTAAAGTCGAAATTTTTTTGATGAGTGACGACGCCCGCGCCTTTGCCGGAATAAGTCGGCTCAACCGCCGCGCCGCTCATTCTGTTGAGTTGTCCTTGAACGGCATCCAATGCGCATTGAGCGAGGATTTGATTGTTGTTGCGAAGTGTCACAACACGCTCAACGTTTTTGCTGAGGCGGTCGTGCAGTTGAAGCAATTTTTTTTCTTCGGCAGGCGTCGGAGCTTTTTTGTAAAAATCTTTGGCTCGCGTCGACTCTGTTAAAGTTTTATCTTCCTTCGACAAGCCGCGCAGAAGTTCAAGGCGTTTTTGCTCAAGCTTTTGGATTTTCGCCGTCAAGAGTTGTTCGGCGTCGAGAATATTGGAAAGGCTTTTCATGTCGATGGCGACCAATGCGGAGCGTTTCTTTTCGCCGAGTGCCGCCAAGTTGTCATAAACTTCGCCGAGCTTGTCGAGTGTATCAATTAAAGTTTGCCACATGTCCGTTGCCTCAAAAACGTGTTGCCAAAAGACTTGCCGCGAGGTCTTGCGCCGAAACGAAATATTGTCCCGAAGAAATTTGTTCTTGAATTCGATTGACTTTATCCTCGCGAACTTCCGAAACGCCCTTGAGTTTGTTTAGCAAGTCGCTGAAACTCTGCGCCTCTTTGGAGGGCATGAAGGCATCACTCTTTTGCACGCCGCGAACGTAGCCGACTGAATTTGCGTATCTCGTCGCTGCCACCGAGTTTGAATAAAAATTCGAGGACGAGTTCACGTTGTTTACAATCATGATTTTCACCACCTGTTGTTTGCTGTCCTTGCAAAAATTTTTCTGTGTATCTTCCTTGTTTGCCTATATATCGAAAAAAATTTTCTTAGACTTAAAACTAAATTAGGGGCGGTCGATTTCTTCTTGCTTTGTGAGTATGACGGCCTCAAATTTTTTATCGATCATTTAAAACAGAGTCGCACTCATTTCAAGTTTGGGATTGTTGTCGCTTATCCAGCCCAAAGACCATTCGTTTTCGAGGAGCAGCACGGGATTTTCCTCGCGGTCTAGGACGAACATTCCTCTGTCTGCGCCGCGCAAGCTTGAAGGAGTGACTTTCGCGCCGTCAGAAAATTTGAGCCAACGAGCAACTTCAAACGGCAACATCGTCAACAAAACGTCGACGCCGTATTCCGATTTCAAACGATATTGCAGAACTTCAAATTGCAAAGTGCCGACGGTTCCGACGACGTAAGATTCTGTGCCCGCGCCAACTTGATTGAAAAGTTGAATCGCGCCTTCCTGCGTGAGCTGGTCAATGCCTTTGGCGAATTGCTTGCGCTTCATGGTGTCTTTGGCTTGCACGCGAGCAAATTTTTCGGGCGGGAAGGTCGGGAAGTCCTCGAATTTAAATTTGTGAGAGGCGTCTGTCAAAGTATCGCCTATCCCGAAAATTCCCGGGTCGAATAAGCCGACGATATCGCCGGGAAATGCCTCATCGATAATCTGTCTGTCTTGCGCGAGGAATTGTTGAGGTTGCGAAAGTTTTATCAGCTTATCGGTCGCCGCGTGCCAAACCGTCATGTTGCGTTCGAACTTGCCCGAACAAATTCTGATAAACGCCAAGCGGTCTCGGTGCGCGGGATTCATGTTGGCTTGTATCTTGAAGACGAACGCCGAAAATTTTTCGTCTTCGGGTTCGATGATTCCGTCGTTTGAAAGTCGCGGGGCGGGCGGCGGCGCAAGTTTCAAATACTCTTCCAAAAAATTTTGCACGCCGAAATTTGTCATTGCCGAGCCGAAAAACGTCGGAGTCAATTCGCCCGCGTCGATTTTTTTCTTGTCGAAGGTTTCGCCCGCCTCGTCGAGGAGCATCAAATCTTCTTGGAGCGCGTCGAAATTTTCTTGACCGATACGCTTTATAACTTCCGCGTCGTTTGGAGAAAAAATTTCGGAGGCGCGTTCCTTCTGCCCGTGAGTTGTATCCTCCGCGAAAAGTTCAATCCGATTTTTTTGGCGGTCGAAGACGCCCAAATATTTTCCGTCGGTGCCGATTGGGAAGTTCATGGGATAAGTCGGAATGCCCAAAACTTTTTCAATCTCGTCGAGCAAATCAAGCGGAATTTTTCCGTAGCGGTCGAGCTTGTTGATAAAAGTAAAAATCGGAATGCGGCGTTCACGACAGACTTTGAAAAGTTTTTTTGTTTGAGACTCAACGCCCTTAGCCGCGTCGAGAATCATAACCGCGCTGTCGACAGCCATCAACGTTCGGTAGGTGTCTTCGGAAAAATCTTGGTGACCGGGCGTGTCGAGGATATTGATTCGGCAGCCGGCGTAGTCGAATTGCAAGACGGAACTTGTGACGGAAATGCCGCGTTGCTTTTCGATTTCCATCCAATCGCTGACGGCGTGGCGTTGAGTTTTGCGAGACTTAATCGAGCCCGCCAAATGAATCGCGCCGCCATAGAGTAAAAGTTTTTCGGTGAGTGTAGTCTTGCCCGCGTCGGGGTGTGAAATGATTGCGAACGTCCTCCGCTTGTTTATTTCTTCAGTCAGTGTCAAAGTTGGTCGCTCTCTTTCATAAAAATTTTTTTACTGCCTCTTTAGCGATTTTCTTCTACTTTCTTTTGCATGCCCAAAAGAAAGTAGCAAAGAAAAGGGCACCTCGCAGGGGCGTAAAGGGTTAAGACAAACCCGCGCATCGCCTCATGATTTTGAGTTGGTGCGCCGCTGTTTTTGCATCACGCAAAAGACGCGGCGGGAGCCGTCAT
>CAMVAG010000077.1 GCA_947165405.1 uncultured Selenomonadales bacterium | reverse complement strand
AATTCGTTTGCGGCTTATCGCGTCGAGGCTCTGCAAAGTGTCGGCGGTTTTCCCGGCAATGTTCCGCTCTGCGAGGACATGTACGTTGCGGCGAAGATGTTGCTTGACGGTCGGAAAATTTTCTACGCGGCGGACGCGCAGGTTTATCACAGCCACAACTACACGGCGGCGCAAGAGTTTCGTCGCTACGTTCAGATCGGAAAATTTCACAAGCAGGAAAGTTGGATTCGTGAAACTTTCGGCTCGGCGGAAGGCGCGGGAAAAAAATTTGTCTTGATGAAACTTTCCATGCTTGCGAAAAAAAATCCCCTCGATTGCTTCGGAGCAATCTTCAGGGACGCGGCAAAATTTTTCGGCTATCGGCTCGGCAGGCTGACTTAACGCGTCAAAAGAATCAAAATGACTATTATTATTATCCACCAAATGCAACCGGACGAATCATTTGAGTTGGCGGCAATTTGCTTATTAATTTTTTCCCATTCCTCAACCCTTTTGTGAGCGAGAGAAATTAATTTTATGTCGCCCGAAGATTCGGCATAAGGCAAAGCTTTTTTAAAACAATCAAAAGCCAAATCTGCGCGGCGTGTCCAAGTCAAAGCCGTGCCCATGTGCAGATAAATCACCGCTGCAACAGCGTTTAATTCCTTCAACTCCGCCGGTTTAAAATCTTTATGATTTATGGCTCTGATTAAATCAAACACAAGTTGAGCTTTGAAAATTTTTTCATAGAAAATTAAATTCGCCCGCTCAAAACCTTTTTCAAAGTGGAGATTTTTATCCAGCTCCTGTTGAATTTTATCTAAGGCGGCTTTGGCGTCAAGGAAAAATTGCGTCGGGCGACGCGCTTTAGTATCCTCCAAAAATTTTATGTCCTTGCGAATCAGTTCGGCGAGCGGAGGCAGATAAGAAAAATTTTTCTCAAGCATTCTCGTGATTTTCAGCGGCTCATCGATTAAATCTTTTTCGTTGAATAATTTTATCGCCACGTTGCGAATTTTATAAAAAATTTTTTCGGTGTCGTCGAAGTCGTTCATGCCGAGAGCAATAGAAAATTTATCAAGCGGTCTCTTCGCGCTCACGAAAAGAATAACATTCGCCGTGAGTCCGTCAAGAAATTTTTTGCCGACGTTGCTTTTGATTTTATCAAGCAGAGAATTAATTTGCTCCGTCGTTTCCTCAAGGAACGGATTCATTTCCAAACGATAAAGCTCGAAAAAATCTTCGACGATAATTCCGAATTTGCCTTCCGTACGAACAATCGCATTTGCAAAATCATTCGCAAGCAAGACGCATTTGTCGTGGTTCATGTGTTTGAACGAGTCTTGAATTTTTCTGCGAAATTCGTCGTGCAAATTTTTCAACTCGAATTTAATCGCGGAGGTGTCTTGCACAGCGGGGAATTTTGATTTTTCACGCGCTGCGTTTATTTGCCTGCGAATGTTTTCAACTTTCAACGCGGAAAATTTTCTGTCGACAGTTGAAATATCAAATTCGTCAAGTGTGCGCGCAAGTCGGCAAGTGTCAAAATGCGGCGCGGTAATTTCCCGGAATTCGGCGGCGATTCTTTTTTTGGGATTGAGCAAGATTGTCCGCGCCTGTTCAAAAATTTCCTCGCGGTCGGGGTCTTCAAAAGACAGTTCGTCTGCCCGCTCAATAATCGTTGCCTTCGTGTCGTAAATCGAAACGTTAAGGACGCGGAAAGGATTTTCTTCAAAAGTCAAAGCGCGCCCACCGCCTCAAGCTTTGATGATGTTGGCAGCCAAAAGTTCATCGCCCTTGCTTCCGCGCAAATCCAAAATATCCCAAAAAATATTGCGGAGCGCGGCGAAATTTTTTTGCGCAATGGCATTTTTGCCTGCCTGCTTGAGCCGATAGAAATTTGCTTGGTCGTCGAAGTCGCCGGGATTTTTCGTCAGCTTGTTGAAACGATAAACTACAAATTCATCGTCGCGGTAGAAAATTATCCTCCAACACAAGCTGCCAAGTTCTTTCATTGCATCTTCAAAAGAAGCGTCTTCACGTTCGATTAAAGTTTCCGCCCGCGCCAAAAGATTTTCAAGCTGTGTAATCTCTTGCGGCTCGGCGAATTTTTTTACATAGTCGGCATAATAATCTCTCAAGCCGTCCAAATCTTCACGGCGAATGTTTTCACGATTTCTTTCACGAATTTCCGCCAAAACTTTTTTAACCGCCTGCAAATCCTCTTCAATGTGCTTGAGCTCCTCGCGGTCGTTTTCGGTTTGGTTGGCATTTATCGCCGTGCTTGCGACTTCGCCCGCCTGCTGAAGTTTTTCGTAGTCAGCGTCATCTTTAATCGCTCTGCCGAGATCGCGAACCTGCTCAAGCAAATCTTTTCCGTCGGAATTGATTTTGTCCGCCGCCTTGTCGAAATTAACTTGCCCTTCTTCCCGAGAATAAAAATTTTTGTAAAAGGATTCGTCGATGGCGGGAATTTCGATTTCCAAATTTATTGAGCCGGCGTCGTCAATCGTGTAATTGCAAATGATTTCCGCGCCCTCGATTATCGTGCCGAATTCAAAATCCTCGCCCGAAATTTTCAGCGCGCCGATAAAAAGATTGTCTTCGATACGGTCTGCAATTTCGCCCTGATAAAGTTTGAAATTTATCGAATCGTCGGAGCCGGCGCGAATTTTCTTTCCCGAACGAAATTTTTTCTGTCCTTTGGCGGGCAAGGTATCACCTTCGCGAACAAGATAATCAAGCTGTGAAAAACTGCTGCCGAGCCGCTCTTTAACCTCAACGCCAATCGAATGAGCCGCCAACAATGCGCCGACGTTTGCAAAAGTTTGAGTTATAAAAATCGTGTCGTTCTCCAGAAAAACAGAATCGCCGCCCTTGTCGAAAACTTCCACGCTGAATTTGTTTTCGCCGCGTCTGTGAAGAGGCACCGTCACGATTTTTTTATTTTTCAATTCGACGAGCCCCGAAGTCCAGCCGCTGTCAATCGATGAAATTTCAAAAGTGTAGCCGGCAATCTCCTTTTCCAAAACGACGGCAATGCGCGCTTTTTTATCGGGCGTGCGTGATTCGTAACGGAAACTTAAGCCGAGCTCCGCATCACTTTTGAATTGTTCGCGAGTGGCTTTTCTTTCGTGCTCTTGAGAATTCCAATCGACCGACTCCGCAAAAATCGCCGCGCCTTCCGAGACCGCCGTCATCGGATTAACTTCCATACTGCCCGCAATTCCGAGAGCCTCGACAACTTTTTCGCGAATCGGTTTGTAATTGTTCGGACCGCCGATAAAAATTATTTTGTCAATATTGTTCGCCGTCAAGCCCGACTTTTCAATCGTCGCCCGCGCAGTTTCTATCGCCTTCGTTACAAGTTCGTCAATCGTTTCCGAAAAATTTTCGCGGCTGATTTCCAAGTCAAGATAAATTTCCTCGCCGTCTTCGTCCTCAACGCCTGTCTCACCCTCAACCTTGACGCGCTCATCTGTGGAAAGTTCAATCTTGGCATTTTCCGCCATGTGAGTCGCAAGACTTTTGAGCAGCTTGTATTTATCGAGCGTCGACCAATCTTCCGGCAAGGAATAATTTTCCTCAAGCCACGGCACAACAAATTCATTAAGAATAATTTTATCGAAGTCACGCCCGCCGCACATTGTCAAGCCGCCGTTCGCCAAAAAATTTACTTTGCCGGAAATCCTCTCGGCAATCGCAACGTCAAGAGTGCCGCCGCCCAAATCGAAGACCAAAAAATTTCCGTCAGCTTGATTGTCCTTCATGACGCGCATAATCGCCGCAACGGGTTCTTGCATGAGCGCGACTTTGCCGAGCCCAGCCATTTTTGCCGCGTCGAGCGTTGCCGCATTTTGCATTTGATTGAAAGCGGCGGGCACCGTGATAATCGTCCCGACCTCGTCTTTGTTTTCGCGAATTTCATCGGGCAAATTTTTGAACAGCTCGCGTAAAATTTCCGCACTGCATTCTTCGGGAGTGAGCTCTTCGTCGCCGAGTTTAAATTTCGTGCTCGTCCCCATAAACCGTTTGAAAAGTTTCGCACAATTTTCGGGCTGACGAAAAGAATTTTCATAAGCCTTTTTGCCATAGAAACGCTTGCCGCGCTTGTCAACGAAAATCGCCGAAGGCGTCACATCATTTTGGTCTTTTTTGCTTTTCCACACACGAACATTTTCTCCGTCGAAAGTGGAAATCGCGCTGTTGGTCGTGCCCAAATCAATTCCTACAAAATATTTCATTTGACTTTCCTCCCCAAAATTGCCGCGCCTCTTTTGATGATTGATGCCTCGCCCGAAATTTTTATCGTCGGCTCAAGCATTGCTTCCACAAATAAATTTTCTTCTGCCGCGAAGTCTGAAAGATTTATCGGCGTAATCGGCAATCCCTCCTCAAATGCCGCGCCCGTGAAATCTAAAACTTCCAAACCGAATTCTTTCTCGACCGTCAAAAAATGTTTGTCGAAACGCGCAACTTGATTGAGTGCTTTCTTTTGAAATTTTTCGTCAGCCAAACGCGCCGCCAATTTCCGCGTGAATTGATTCAGTCGCCAACTTTCTGTCAACAATTCGACGACGGCATTTAATTTTTCCATAAAGCAATCTCCTTTACAGTTGACAAAATTTTTTAGTTTAACTTATCACAGCGCGAAAGATAAATGGTCTCTTTCAAAGCGACATTTTCAAAACAAAAAAAATCTCCAAGTTTCTCGGAGATTTTTCGGTTATCGGCTCGGCAGTTTCTCTTGAGCCTTATTTTTTTTACAGACAAGCCGTAAGATTTTTATTTGGTAAGCAAAGCAATCAGCGTGTCTTTGGTGACTTCGGCGGGGTCAAGATTTATATCGCAATCGGCGGCGGTCACGTCCTCAAGAATTGCGCCGGCTCTTTTCAAAACTTCCTCCAAAGCAAGGAACGATTCAAAAGTCGTGCGCATTGCGGAAAGGATTTGCTCCGTCAAGTCGTCGCTCCTCGCAACGATTCTTTTGCCCATGTTCCGCGAAAAGAAATAAAATTTTTTCTCACCGAGCTCATTTGAATCGAGGAAGCCCAGAAACATTTCGCCCGTATCAATTTTATTCGGCACGCAAAAAGAAATTTCGTGAGCGTCAAGCAAATACTTCCTGTCGATTTTTTCTTGAGCAACGTCGCCGAGAATCAACTTGAACGGAACAATTCCTCCGGCGTAACGATTGTAATAATTCAAATTCACCATCAGCATTTCATCGGTAAGGGATTCGCCGACAAAGAAAGCCTCCGTTGCGCCGCCGCCGGCAATCGGTGCGTCCGTCATGTCGCCCGAAAAAATTATCTTGCGCTCTTTGGTGTTGATAAAATTTTTTTCGCCGAAGTCGTTATGCCAGCCGAGATCGGTTTTCTCCGAATTCAAATGCAAATCCAAATCGACGCGAACTTCTCTGCCCTCGTCAACAATATTAAACCAATGCACGCCGACGACGACGGAATTTTTTTCGAAGGTGTAAGACGAGCCGCCGGGGATGTTGCCGACAAAATTTTTTTCGCTGACGGGCACGGCATAATTGAAGCGTTCGGGAATGAAAATTTTTTTGCCGTCGACGTTCGGCTTAATGTCCTCGACAATCGAATCGACAATCGCGTCGAAAATTTTTTGCGTGTCGAATTTCAAACTGCCGCCGTATGCCTCAACGAAAGCTTTGCCGTTGCGGATGTTGTAGATTATATTTTCGGGCGCGGCGAGGCGATAGAGTATGGCATTGGCGAGCGAAACTTTTTTGAAGGTCGTGACTTTGGAAAGTTCGCGCTTGAGTTCGTCGAGGTTAATTTTTTCGGCGGAAGTCAAATGCTCCAAGAGTTTCGGCGTCAAAGGTTTGTGACAGCGGTCGGCGAGCTTGCGCATTTTGTTTATCGTCGACTTCATGTAAGCCGAATGAATTTTGAACGCGAGCCACAACGGCTTGAATCTGTGAAAGACGCCCGCCAATTTTTCAAGCCCGTTTTGTTCGATGTATCTTGAAAAATATTCGTCGAAATTTTTTTGCGCGTTTTTCAAACGGAGAATTGTTTCCGCGTCCTTTATCAGCAAAGTCGAATCGCTTGCGAGGTAAATCATGCAGCGCAGGAATTGCACGGGGTCTTTCGGCAAAATATTCAGCATGACGCACAATCGAATTGCAAATTCTTTGTTGGGCACGTCGTCGACGTTCAATTTGATGTCGAGGAAATTTACAATCGCGGCGAGGTCTTCAAGCGTTTCGTCGGAGAGAGCCGCGCCCGCCATAATCATTTTGACAGCCCGCGTTTCGAGTTCGCCGTTGTCGATTGCGTCAATGACGGTGATTTTTATCGGCTTGGCGTCTTCGGGCAATTCCAAAGCGTCGTTGGGAATGTAGACAAGTTCTCTGTCGAAGAGCCCGAAACTTTCCATGCCGTAAGTCGACATGTAGTGGAGGAGCTTGTTTACCAAAATTTTTTGCGGCGTGAGGTCGGTTACGGTCTTGAAAGATTTATAAAAGCCGCGATTCAATTCAAAGAGATTGTAGCCGAATTTACTTTTCATGAAGTCACGAATTTTTTCGGAGGCGATGCACGGGCAAACTTTGAAAGCTTCTTCCGTGACAAAAAAACCGTTTGCAAGATTGCGTTCGTTGTCCAAAGTGTAGAGCGGAAATTTTTCGCCTTCGAGTTTCGGGACGGCTTTAAACAAATTCAGCGTGGCGCGGACGAAATTAAAAATTTCTTCAGCGGATTTCATACAAAGACCTCCTTAACGCAAACAAGGGCAGTCGACGACCGCCCCTGTTTTATCGGCGGGAAGTAAAAAATTTTAATCTTCAGTTTAAAAGACAGGAACTTCCTTTGCCGAAAAATTTTTATCCTGAAAACAAAATTCTAATCGTTTTCGGCGGGAAGTAACAAACGCCTTAACAGTTTCCTCTTAAGGCCAAAGTCAGGAACTTCCTTTGCCGAAAAATTTCTGTTCAATTAATTGCACTTAAGATAGCACAGCCCGTCGCGTTTGTCAAAAAAATTTTCCCTCCCGAAAGCCGAGAGGGATTTTTTATTTGAGCAGAAAAATTTTTACGCAAGCACACGAGCGAGGCGCATGAATTCGGGATTGAGACGTTTCTTGTTGTTTACTGCGTCATGAAGATTAATCGAGACGACGTGCCCGCGATTGAATCCGAAGACAATATCGCTTAAGCCGGAGATGATTGCAAGAGCCGCGTGTTCACCGAGACGGCTTGCATTTACACGGTCGATAACGGTCGGGGAGCCGCCGCGTTGAATGTGTCCGAGTTTGGAAACGCGAGTATCAAGCCCGGTTTTTTCCGCGATAGCTTTGCCGATTTCGTGACCTTTGCCCGCGCCTTCAGCCACGACGACGAGGATATAACGTTTGCCCGCGTCGTAAGCTTGTTTCATTTCTTCGCACATTTCGTCGAGGTCGTATTCCTCTTCGGGAACGAGAATATATTCCGCGCCGCCGGAAATGCCGGAGACCATAGCGAGCCAACCGGAGTTGCGCCCCATGACTTCAAGGACGATTGTCCTGCGGTGTGCAGAGGCGGTGTCACGAAGTTTGTTAATCGCGTCGATAATCGTGTTGGCTGCCGTGTCGCAACCGATTGTATATTCGGAGCCCCAAACGTCGTTGTCGATTGTGCCGGGAAGACCGACAATCGGAATGCCCGTTTCTTGGCTCAAGATTGACGCGCCGCGCAGAGATCCGTCGCCGCCGACAACCACCAAGCCTTGAATGCCGCGGTCGACCAAATTTTTATAGCCGAGCATACGACCTTCGGGCGTGGCAAAACGTCTGCAACGAGCCGTCCCCAAAAATGTTCCGCCGCGTTGAATGATGTCGGCAACGTCTTTGGATTGCATCTCGAACATTTCCTCATCGAGCATGCCGTGATAGCCGCCGCGAATTCCCCAAACTCTTACGCCGTGATGAAGTGCCGTACGAGTGACCGCACGAACCGCCGCGTTCATACCGGGGCTGTCGCCGCCCGATGTCATTACTGCAATACTTTTCAGCATATCCGAATCCCCTCCTGCCAAAATACCCTTAATCGGCGTCAATGCCGAAGTTTTTTCCTCGCCAATGATAGCATAAATTTTCAGAATTGCAAATATCAAGTTGCGGACGCGGCAGAAAAATTTTTCTTGCTTGACGGCTTGAAAATTGATATTATTCCTTCGAGGTGATTGGGCATGAAACGCGGAGCGATTTTCGACATGGACGGCACGCTTTTTGATACGGAAAAACTTTATCGGCAGGCTTGGCTTGACGTTGCGGAAGAATTCGGCGAAGAAAAAAATTACGAACTTCCGACGGCGATAAGCGGCACGAATTTGGGCGAAGAATCTTTGCAAATTATAAAAAGATTTTATCCGAACATTGACGCCGAAGCTTATCTTGCCCGTGTGCTTGAGGAAGTCCGTGCGGCTGCCGAAAAAAATCTTGAGCTTATGGCGGGCGTCGAAGATATTTTAAAATTCTTTCAAGCGGCGGAAGTTAAAATGGCTGTGGCAAGTTCCGCGCCCGTCGAAGTCATTGAAAAAAATTTGACACGCTCCGATTTGCGCGATTGCTTTGAAGTTTTGGTCGGCGGCAATCAAGTTTCAAACGGCAAACCCGCTCCCGATATTTTCCTGCTTGCCGCGAAGAAATTAAATCTTGCGCCGAGTGATTGCTACATCTTCGAGGACAGCTTCAACGGAATAAGAGCGGCGAACTCTTCGGGCGGCGCGGCGATTATGATTCCCGACACGGTTCAGCCGACGGAAGAGATTAAAAAAATCTGCGCGGCGATTTATCCGAACTTAACGGAGGCAAAACTTTCCATTGAACGCGGCGAAATTTGAGGAGGAAAATTTTTTTGAACACGCAAAACGAAATTCAAACTCTGCGCAAAGAAATTGACGACTTGCGCAACGAAAACATCGCCCTCCACAATGAATTGGTCAAGCAGAATAAAATTTTGTTCGAGCAAGTTATTTCTGTCGGCAAAGAGCTTGCGAATCAACAAAATATTTTGCACCAAGCAATAAGATTTTTTAACAGTCAAGCTTTGCAAAACCATTTGATTCGTTTGGCGGGAATGCAGACGGCGGAATTTATCGCTCAAAACATGAATACAACCAAGATTTTTAACAACAAAAAAGATTATTTAAAATACGTCCTCAATCATAGCCAAAGTATATCGGGGGGGGGCATTTATCTGGAGTTCGGCGTCTACAAAGGCGAAACTGTCAACCTAATCGCGGCGGCAGTTCCCGACAAAATTGTTTACGGCTTCGACAGCTTCGAAGGTTTGCCGGAAGATTGGCGATATGATTTGCGTTTTAATTTGCAAAAAGGTGCATTCAACTTGAACGGCAATGCTCCGCAAGTCAATGAAAATGTTCG
>CAMVAG010000076.1 GCA_947165405.1 uncultured Selenomonadales bacterium | reverse complement strand
ATATAATCGGTCGGAGTCTTTGCCATGATAATCAAACATTTTTTGGGATTGGAAAATTCGCGCATGACCTGCCGACATGTTCCGCCCGGAGGACAATAATCCGTTATGATACCGTTTGTTCCGCCGACGGTTGCAACCGCCAGTATGTGGCGTTCGCCTTCAGCTGCCGCGTGAAAGATTGCATTTTGTATGGCGCAAATTCCTGCGGTATAATCAGCGGTCTCAACATTGACGCCCGTGTAGATTTTTCCCGAAGTGCACAAAACCGCCGCCGCCACTTTGAAATTTGAGTAAGGCGCATAGGCATTTTTTTGAACGTCAAGCGCACGTTGAATCAATTCTGCGCGATTGATTTCGACTTCGGCGGACGCAACATTTGTCAGAAATAAAAACGTTGCCAAAATCGCTGTGAAAAAAATCTTCATTCCTAATTCCTCATTCCTAATTATCAATAAGCTTGAGCCAAAATTTCAATCGGGTGGACGGGCTTAATTTCTGTGCCGTGATGAATTTGCATACGACAAGTCCCGCAATCGGAAATAACTTTGTCGAAGTCTTTTTTCTTGACGCGCTCGAAAAGTTTCGCGCCAATCTTCATGGAAATTTCGTACTTGTCTTTGCGGAAGCCGTAATTGCCGGAAATGCCGCAACAGCCCGCATCAGCCGTCTTGACTTCGACGCCGCCGATTTCCTCCAAAATATTTTGAGCGGGCAATCCGATTGCCTGCGACTTCAAATGGCAGGGCACGTGATACAAAAATTTTTGATTGAGCGGTTTCAAGTTGTCGTTGAATTCGCCGCGCTCCTGAAGCATCTCCAAAAACTCAAACGCGTCGTAAACATTTTCGGCCGCCTCGTGAAATTGGTCTTCGCCGAAAAGTTCATGATACTCCTCTTTAAGCATGAGCGAACAACTCGTGCAGGGCGTGACAACCGGAATCCCTTGCCGCTTCCAATCCAAAATTCGGGCAACGTTGTTATCGGCGTGTTGACGAGCCTCATCAAGAAAACCCGTGACGACCAGCGGCGACCCGCAACATTTAAATTGCTTGTCGATTAAAACTTCGCAACCGTTGGCGTTCATGACTTTGATAAAAGCCTCGCCGACTTGCGGCTCGTTGTCGTTAATGTAGCAGCCCGTGAACATGACAATTTTTTTATTGACCGCCGTCTGTTTGATTCGCGGAAAATAATCTTTAAAAGCGGTCGCGGCGTAAGCGGGCATGTTTCTTTCGCCGGCGAGCCCCAACGCGCTGAACACGCCCAAAGTTTTTCCGAGACTCATTCCGATATTTGAAAAGGTCGCGCCGAACGGAATCTTGCGAATCAATTTTGCCATGCGTTCGCCGTGAGCCAACATATCCTCGTGGCGAAGGTGTTCATGCTTTTTGTAATATTCGGCGCGCTGCAACATGTTGAGTGTCGAAACAGCCACGCCCGACGGACAAGCGCGGTCGCAACTCTTGCAGTTGGAGCAGTAATTCAAACTTTCCTCAACGTCCTCTTGAGAAAAATGCATTCGCCCGTGCGCAGGTCCGACGAGCTTCGGCCCGCGATATTCTTTGACCGCCGCCATAACCGGACAATTCGCCATGCAAGCCGTGCAGGAAAGGCAACGGTCGCCCGTGAAAATTGCTTTGATGTCGCTCATAATGTCGCCCCCTTATAAGCCGAAGCAATGGCAATGCCGCCCGCCGAACGTTCGAAAATTTTATCGCAGCCGCCGAGATTTGCGCCGACCACATGCAAGTTTTCAAACAAAATTTTTCCGTCCTCGTCAATCGGATTCAAGTTGGCGTCGGTGAAAATGCCCGTCATTGAAAAACCTTGAGGCTTGTCGCCGAAAAGATTTTCATTGCTCCAATTTTCCGCGCCCGTCGTGAAGAAGACAGGCAGATTAAAAATCGGCTCAATGGGATTGTCGAAGTCGCGCATTGTGATTCCGCCGCTGTAAAATCCGCCCGTCGCGAGGATAATTTTTCGCGCAGGGAAAATTTTTTCGCGAACGGCATTTTCCACGACGACGCCCGTAATTTTTTTGCCTTCGACGACGCCGCGAACAACTTTAGAGTTTTCAAAAATTTTGACGCCCGACTTTTGAAGATATTTTATAAAAGCGCGTTGAAGTCTGATACCCGGCGGCGAGGGCGGCAAACAAGTCGTTTCGAAAATTTCTGCGCGGAGTTGTGATTTGACTGCGGCGCGTGAAGAATTTCCTTCCAAGCCCAAAATCGGCGGAATGATAATCACATCGTCTTCAGTCGCGTTGAGTTTCTTCAAGCCGTCCGCAAAAATTTGTTCGTTGCCCGTCAAAAGTTGCGCGGCGTCCATGCAAGTGATATCGCGCCCGCCGAGCAGGTTGAGGTCAAGCGTTGCGGCTTCAAAAATTTTATCGGGAAAATATTTTTTGAGGTTATCGATAATCATCGCCGCGTAAAAATCTTTCAAGCCCTTGATGCCCGCGACGAAAATTTTTTTCTTGTCAGCGAGTTTCGAGGCGTCCATAGATTCGGGAACAAGGCAAGAATATTTCAGTGTGCCGACCGCCGTGACGATCGGAATCTGCGCGCTCAAGTTGCCGTTGTAAGGAAGGTCTGCTTGAGCTGTCACGTCGCAGAAAAATTTTGCCGCCGCGTCGATATTTTTCAAGCCGATTTTTTTATAAGGGTGGTGCGCGGGAAGATTTTTAATCGCTGCGTCGGGAGCTTCGGCGTTGAGAAAATCAATCGCGCCGCTTGCAAGTGGCAAGGAACCGGAGCCGTAAGTCAACAAGGCAACTCTTTGCCCGCGATTCGCCGCAACCGCCGCCGACATAAAGCCCGAAAGTCCGCCGCCGATAACAATCACGTCAAAAACTTTCATTGCGGCTCGCCTCCCTTTTTTGAATTAGGAATTAGGAATGAGGAATTAGGAATTGTTTTTTGCATTATTCATTCCTCCTTGCGCATTATTAATTGCCATTGAAAGTTCGTAAATTGCTCGCGTCATTTCCGTTTCGCGAAGTGTTCGACCTAAGAGCACGGGGCGAATTCCTTTCCAACGCCCTTGCAAAAATTCTTTCATGCGTGTCAAAGAATCTTTCGCCGTCGACTCAACGCCCGTATCGGCGAAGACAGCCGCCGCCCTCAACGCGCAGAAATTTCCTTGACAAGTGCCCATGCCGATTCGTGTCCGCCGCCGCACGTCGTTGACGATAAAGCTTGTGTCTTCTTTGCAAATTTCCTCGACTTCGGCGCGGGTGACGTTTTCGCATTCGCAGACAAGTTCGCGGCTTTCGGGTTCACTTTCAAGACGTTCGACAACTTTTTTGAAACGTTCGACACCCAAACGAGTTGCGGCGAGGTTGACGCCATACGACGGGAAAAATTTTTTTGCGCGGTCTTTGTCGGCTTGAGGAACTTCTTCGACAAGCGGCTCCTCCGCCGTGCGACAAGGCGTCGTGTTGTTGAGCTTGGTGCAAATTTGATTGCACATCTTTTCCGCCATAAGTCTGAACGTCGTAAATTTTCCTCCGACAATCGTAAACAAACCTTTCAAGCCGTCTTGCTCGTGGTCGACGATAGCAAAGCCTCTGGAAGCAGAACGACCGATTGCCCCGCCGGGCGGAATGTAAAGCGGGCGACTGCCTGCGAACGTCCTCAAAATTCTGAAGTCGCGCAAGTCCTCAAAAGTTTGCTCGCCGATTTTAATCAAGCTCTCGACTTCCTCGCGGCTCGTCGAAGTGTCTTCGGGACTGGGAACGCTCATCGACGACGTGCCAAGAATTGTGATTGAGCCGTGCGGAACAAAAATATCGCCGTCGGAAGACTTGTGCAACCGATTGACGACATGATTGACGATTCTTTGATTGAAGGCGATAAGCGTGCCTTTGTCGGGTTGAACGCCGATTTCGACGCCCGCCAATTTGCCGACGAAAGCCGCCCAGCCGCCCGCCGCGTTGACCGCAATGTCACAGCCGATTTCGTATTCTTCGCCGGTGAATTGATTTCGAACTTTGACGCCGCGCAACTCGCCGTTGACGGTGTCGAAGCCGATAACTTCCGTGTAAGTCTTGACTTGTCCGCCGTAGCGTTTGGAAGAGTCAATCAGTTGCCAAGACATGCGGAAGCCGTCGACAGCCGCGTCGGGCACGAGGTAAGCACTTTTGACATGCTTGCGTGAAAGTCTCGGTTCCAATTTAAAAGCCTCGTCCAAAGTTATCGGTGTCGCCTCGATTCCGCTGTCCGCACAACCTTTAACCCAAGCCTCCTCGTAAGCCTCGTCGTCAATGTCAAGGCGCGTGAACATTCCGCCGCACGGTTCGACGCAACTCTTGCCGATTTTGCGCATGATTTGGTTTTCGATAATGCATTCCTTCGCCGCCTCTTGGTCTTTGACGGCATAACGTCCGCCGCTGTGAAGCAATCCGTGATAGCGGGAACTCGCGCCGTTGACTAAATCATTTTTTTCGACAAGCAGAGCCTTGACACCTCGCATCGACAAATCGCGCAGGATACCCAAGCCCGTTGCTCCGCCGCCGATTACAACAACCGTAGCTTTCTCCATATCGCTCACCTTTTCGTTAAAATTTCTCCTGAAAACTTCATGTAAATTCTATAGCACATTTGAGTTTAGGTCAACCGTTTGCAAAAAAAAATTCCCCCGCCTTTCGCGAGGGATAAAAATTTTTTTCACTTGTGTTTTAACTTGAGGAAACGTCTGCAAATCAATTCGCCGACAAACCAGCCGGCACATACGACCAAGAAACCTCGCCAGCTGTAGCAATAGGAGGCAGCCGCCGCAATCGGAATGAAAATTATCGTCTTGACTTTGAGGCTCGTATTCGTTCGGAAGAAATTTTTAATGCGCCGCTTGCTTTCCTTCCAATCGTAAATGACACTGCCGAGCCACCAGCCGATTGCCGCAGCCACAATGCCGAGCCAACCGTTAAAGCAATAACTGATTGCCGCCATCAAAATAAAACACAAAATCATAAAACGCGTCTTGCCGAGTCTCCTGAAAAAGTTTTTAACCTTGCCCATAAAAAATCACCTGCCTGATTCCGCCGGCTTTGAATCACATCGCCGAAAAATTTTGTCGTTCAAAGTCCATGCCTCCTTTGAAAAAATTATAACAGATACAATTTTTTTCGTCGATAAAATTTTTTTGACAAGGTCGCGAAAATTAAACTATAATACAGCGCAGTTCACGTTGAAAATTTTCAAGAAAGGAGGCATAACCGTGAAGAGAATTTTTTTTATGTTGCTGTTGACGATTTTTATGTTGACGGGTTGCGGCGGCGAAGTCGAATCACAAGACACGGGCAACACGAAAAACAAAAACACGTTGGTAATCGGGCTCGACGATGAATACGCGCCGATGGGTTTTCGCAATGAAAAAGGCGAACTTGTCGGCATTGACATTGACCTCGCAAATGAAGTGGCAAGACGTATGGGCGTCAAATTTAAATTTCAACCAATCGATTGGAACAAGAAGGAAGATGAGCTCGATTCGGGGCGCATTGATATTATTTGGAACGGGCTTGACATTACGCCCGAACGCAAAGAGCGCATCCTCTACAGCAAACCCTACATGGATAATCGCCAAATACTTTTGGTTAAGATTGACAGCGATTTGAAAATTCGCTCCGAACACGACCTCGCGGACAAACTCGTCGCCACTCAAGCCGGCTCGAATTCCGAAACTTACGTCCGGCAAAACGACGCGCTCAAAAATTCTTTCAAAGAGTTCAGAACCTTCCTCAACTTCAAGGAGGCTTTTGCGGCTCTGGAAAGCGGCGAAATTGATGTGCTTATCGTCGACGAACTTGCAGGGCGTTATGAGATGAGCAAAGTCCCTGCAAAGTTCAAGGCAATCGAAGTTACAATCGGCCCCGTCACCGAAATCGGAATCGGCTTCCGCAAAGACGATATCGAATTGCGCGACAGAGTCCAACAAGTTTTTGACGATATGATAAGAGACGGCACAGCCAAGAAAATTTCTGAAGAGTGGTTTCAAGCAGATTTGATTAAGTACAGGAGATGACTTCAGTAAAAAAAAAAGAGCAGTTTATTAATTTTTCAGCGAAGGAGAATTTTTAATCTGTGAAAAAATTTTCTATGGTGATTCTGCTTCTGTCGACGATTGTTTTTGCGGGCTGCACCGGCGGAGGCACAAATTCAAATTTCTGCGGGAAAGACATTGAAAAAATTATAATCGGCATTGACGACGAATTTCCGCCGATATGTTTTCATAATGAGCGTCATGAACTTGTCGGCTTTGATATTGACCTCGCCAAAGAGACGGCGAAACGTTTGGGCGTCGAAGTCGAATTCAAACCCATTGATTGGGACAGAAAACGCGAGGAAATTACTTCGGGCAACGTCGACATTATCTGGAACGGATTGGACATAACCGATGAGCGCAAAGAATACATGATTTTCACAAGACCCTACATGGACGACAGGCAAATTTTTTTGGTAAAGGATACCGATAAGCATAACATACGTTCCGAAGGCGACCTTGCCGGAAAAATCGTCGGCATGCAAGCCGGCTCCACTTCAGAGGATTATCTGCAACGGGACAATAACCTCAAAGAAAGTCTCGGCGAGTACAAAACCTACAGGAAATTTAACGACATGCTTGAGGCTTTGGAAAACGACGAGATTGACGTGCTTATCTGCGACGAACTGATTGCCCGTTACGAAACCAAAAACAATCCCAATCATTTTGAATTGATAGACGCGAAAATCGATTTTGTTGTCAAAATGGCGATCGGCTTCCGCAAAGAGGATACCGAACTGCGCGACAGAGTTCAAGAGGCTTTCGACGAGATGGTTAAAGACGGTACGGCAAGAAAAATTTCCGAGAAATGGTTTCACGCCGATTTAATTAAATCCGGCATATGAGCTTTCATTTTTTTTTCAAAAGTTTTGATGCCACGCTTGCAATGACTTTGGCGATAAAGTATAATGCAACGCGGTTATCAAAACTTTTTTTGTTGAAAGGATGTTTAGCGGTGAAAAAAATTTTTACGGCTGTCTTGCTCCTCGTGACGATGGTCTTTGCAGGTTGCGGCGGCGGCAACGACCCGGCTAAAAAGGATGACGGTGCTTCCAAAGAAGTCAAGAAAATCGTTATCGGGCTCGACGACGAATACGCGCCGATGGGCTTTAAAGACGAAAAGAATGAAATTATCGGTTTCGACGTTGACCTCGCCAAAGAGGCGGCAAAGCGGCTCGGCTCCGAAGTCGAATTCAAGGCTATCGATTGGAACAGCAAAGAGGCTGAACTCAAGAGCGGACGCATTGACATTATCTGGAACGGACTGGACATCACTCCCGAACGTCAAGAGAATATGCTTTTCAGCAAACCCTACATGGACAACCGCCAAATCGTTTTCGTGAAAAAGGACAACGCTCAAGGCATCATGTCCGAAAATGACCTCGCGGGCAAGTCTGTCGGAACTCAAGCCGGCTCCACTGCCGAAGCTTACATTACCGGCAACGAGGCTCTCAAGAACAGCTTTAAAGAATTCAAAACTTACGGCGACTATGTGAGCGCGTTCATGGATTTGGAAAACGGCAGAATCGATGCGTTGGTTTGCGACGAAATTGTCGGGCGTTATGCAATGAGCAAGCAAGCCGGAAAATTTGACGCGCTCAACGTGACGGTCGGTCCCGTCAGCGAATTCGGCATTGCCTTCCGCAAAGACGACACCGAACTCCGCGACAAAGTTCAAAAAGTTTTCGACGAGATGGTTAAAGACGGCGCGGCAGCCAAAATTTCCGAGCAATGGTTCGGTGCAGACCTTATCAAGAAAAAATAATCGGCAGTTGCTGATGATTCAATAAACAGTGACCGCCGCAGATTCAATTAGGAATGTGGAATTAGGAATTAGGAATTGAAGCGCGAATCTCAATTCCTAATTCCTAACTCCTAATTCCTAATTGTTTTTGACGGGAGTTAGGGAATATCTGTTATGGAAAAATTTTTGGATATGACAGTCCTCATTTTGGAGGGCGCTCAAGTCACGCTGGAAATTTTCTTCGTGACTTTGATTTTAAGCTTGCCGATTGGTGCTCTTGCGGCATTGGGGAGGATTTCAAGTTTCGCGCCGCTTCGTTACCTCATGGAGTTCTACGTCTGGATAATGCGCGGCACGCCGTTGATGTTGCAACTCTTATTCGTGTACTTCGCTTTGCCGATGGTCGGAATCATGTTGCCGGACGTGGCGGCGGCTTTGCTGGCGTTCACACTCAACTACGCGGCTTACTTCGCGGAAATTTTCCGAGCCGGCATTCAAGCGATACCTAAAGGACAATACGAGGCGGCAAAAGCTCTGGGGCTCAAGCACTGGCAAATGATGCGTTACATAATCTTCCCGCAAGTGTTGCGCGTCGTCCTGCCGCCGATTTCAAACGAAACGATAAACCTCGTCAAAGACACCTCGCTGATTTATATCTTGGCAATGAACGACTTGTTGAGAGTGGCACGCACGATTGTCCAGCGCGAATTCGACATGACGCCGTTCGTTATCGCGGGCGCGTTTTATCTGGCAATGACGGCAGTCTTGACTTGGGTCTTTAAGAAACTTGAACAACGTTACGGCTCATACGAGACTTGAAAACAATTAGGAATGCGCAATGCGCAATGCGTAATGATGACAGCCAAAATAATTACGCATTACGCATTACGAATTACGCATTGAAGAGGAGGCTTTGGGTTGATAAGAAAAATTTTGCTGAGTCTCCTCATTTTAATTGCGGCGACTTCAGCGGCTCAAGCGGCGGAAGAAAAATCCGAATCGACTTTCAACGAGCGAAAAGCTAATCTTGCCGAGATAAGCGACATTCGCGTCGGCTACGGTTCGGGGACGGTTCGTATCGTCATAGACACGACAAAGCAAGTTGACTTCAGCGAGTTCACAATCGAAAATCCTTCACGCGTCATAATCGACCTCAAAGATTCGTGGCTCAATCCGAAAGTTCAGCGCGAGATTGAATTGAAATCTTTGGCGGCGAAAAAAATTCGTGTGGCACAATTCAATTCCTCGACCGTCCGAATTGTAATCGAAACTATGGCGGAGACAAAACCTTTTCATCTGCAAGGCGGTCCTAAGGGCTATCGATTTGTCATCGATGTGGGCAACGCCGAATTCAAACCGCCTGTCGAAACGGATAAACCTGACGACAAAGCTTTAAAAGAAAAACAAGAACAGGAACTTAAAGAACAACAGGAACGCGAACTTAAAGAACAGCAGGAACGTGAACTTAAAGAAAAACTGGAACGCGAATTAAAAGAACAACAGGAACGCGAACGCGAACTTGAACAGCGTGAACGCGAGCTCAAAGAGCAACAAGAACGCGAACTTAAAGAACAGCAGGAACGTGAACTTAAAGAAAAACTGGAACGCGAATTAAAAGAACAACAAGAACGCGAGCGCGAACTTG
>CAMVAG010000075.1 GCA_947165405.1 uncultured Selenomonadales bacterium | reverse complement strand
CTCCAAAATGCAGCAAAGGAACTGATTTGCAGTATAACATAAGAGTTGAATTTTGCAAACAAGCCGTCGGTGGAAGTCTGCGGGCTTTTTGTTTGACTGTTTCTAATTTTGGCGCGTTGTGATAGAATCATTTAAAAAATTTTTTTGAGGAGGTCGCTGATGGTTAAGAGAATTTACGTTGAGAAACGCGAGGGCTTCGACGTGCCCGCCAAACATTTGCTTGAAGACTTCAAAGAAACTTTGGACGTTAAACTTTCGGGCGTGAGGTTGTTCGTTCGCTACGACGTTGAGGGCTTGAGCGACGAAGACTTTTCAAAAGTGCGTGACATAGTTTTTCGTGAGCCGAACGTCGACAATTTTTATTACAAGCTGCCCGCCGACCTCGACGCCGAAAAAACTTTTGCGGTTGAATATTTGCCGGGACAATTCGACCAGCGAGCCGACTCCGCCGCGCAATGTGTTCAGCTTGTCACGGGCAAAGACTTGCCGACGATTCACTCTGCGCGGGTCATTTCATTAATCGGCGACGTTTCGGCGGAAGACTTCGCGAAAATCAAAGCCTACTCAATTAACGCGATTGAATCACGCGAGGCGACTTTCGATTTGCCTGCGACGTTGAAAATTTCTGCCGAGAATCCGCCCGACGTTGAAGTCTTAAAAAATTTCAACGACATGAACGACGCCGCTTTGAAAAAATTTTTGGCGGAACGCGGGCTTGCCATGAACCTCGACGACTTAAAATTTTGTCAAAGCTACTTCCGCGACACCGAACGCCGTCCGCCGACGATAACCGAGCTGAAAGTTATCGATACTTATTGGAGCGACCACTGCCGCCATACGACTTTCACGACCGCGATTGACGAGGTGACCTTCGACGCGGGCGCAGAGGTTGTCGAACGCGCTTTCAAAGAATATCTTGCCGTGCACAATCCCGCCAAAGATATTTCGCTGATGGATTTGGGAACGATCGGCGCGAAAATTGTTAAGCCGAAAAATCTTGACACCTCCGAAGAAATTAACGCCTGCTCAATCAAAATCAAAGCCGTGATTGACGGGCGCGAGGAAGATTGGCTTGTCATGTTCAAGAACGAGACGCACAATCACCCGACGGAAATTGAACCGTTCGGCGGCGCGGCAACGTGTCTTGGCGGCGCGATTCGTGACCCTTTGAGCGGCAGAAGTTATGTTTATCAGGCAATGCGTGTGACGGGCGCGGCTGACCCTCGCAAAAAATTTTCAGAGACTTTGCCGGGAAAACTTCCGCAGAAAAAAATCGTTCGCGGTGCGGCTCAAGGCTACAGTTCCTATGGAAATCAAATCGGTTTGGCGACCGGGCAAGTCAAAGAAATTTATCACGAAGGCTATCTTGCCAAGCGCATGGAAATCGGCGCGGTCATTGCTGCGGCTCCCGCCGAAAATGTCATTCGCAGTCGACCCGTTGCGGGCGATAAAGTTGTTTTGCTCGGCGGCAGGACGGGACGTGACGGAATCGGCGGCGCGACCGGCTCAAGCAAAGTTCATACGACCGAATCACTCACGACCGCCGGTGCGGAAGTTCAAAAAGGAAATCCTCCGACCGAAAGAAAAATTCAACGCCTCTTCAGAAATCCTGCGGCGAGCAAATTAATCAAACGTTGCAACGACTTCGGCGCGGGCGGTGTTGCTGTTGCCGTCGGCGAACTTGCGGCGGGCTTGCAAATAAATCTTGATGCTGTCAGAAAAAAATACGACGGGCTTGACGGCACCGAGCTTGCCATTTCCGAAAGTCAAGAGCGCATGGCGGTTGTCTTGGATAAAAATGACGTTGAGAAATTTATCGCGCTTGCCGACGCGGAAAATCTTGAGGCTTATGTCGTCGCTGAAGTCACCGACAGCGGGCGCATGATTATGAATTGGCGCGGCAATGAAATCGTGAGCATCAGCAGAAAATTTTTCGACACCAACGGCGTCAAGCGGCATGTCAGGTGTAAGGTGTCAGGTGTCAGGTGTCAGGAAGATGATAAAAAAATTTCGTGGCTTGAAAATCTTCGCGGGCTCAACGTCTGCAGTCAAAAAGGGTTGGTCGAGCGATTCGATTCGACAATCGGCGCGGCGACGGTTTTAATGCCGTTCGGAGGAAAAAATCAGCTCACGCCCGCTGAAGGCATGGTCGCGAAAATTCCTTGCGACGGTGAAACTTCGACGGCAACGGCTATGACTTTCGGCTTCGACCCGCAAATTTCCGAACGCAGTCCTTTTCACGGAGCGATTGATGCGGTGACAAGTTCGCTTGCAAAGTTGACGGCACTCGGCGCGGATTTTTCCAAAGCTTATCTGACTTTCCAAGAATATTTCGAAAAGCTCGGCGACGTTCCCGAAAAATGGGGCAAGCCTCTTGCTGCGTTGCTCGGTGCGTTCGTTGCGCAGAAAAATTTCGGCGTGGCGGCTATCGGCGGCAAAGATTCCATGAGCGGAACTTTTGAAAACATTCACGTGCCTCCGACGCTTGTAAGTTTTGCGGTTGCCCTCGTCGACGCCGATAAAGTCATTTCGCCCGAATTCAAAGCACCAAATCACAAAGTTTATCTCGTCGAATGCGTTCGCGATAAAGACGGCGTCCCCGACTTCGACGCGCTCAAGAAAAATTTTTCCAAAGTGCATGAACTTATCGGCAAGGGCAAAATTATTTCGGCAAGCAGTTTGCAGGCGGGCGGCATTGCCGAGGCGATTTCCAAAATGGCAATCGGCAACGACATTGGATTTTGTCAATTAGGAATTGGGAATGAGGAATTAGGAATTAATTACGGAAGCTTGATTGTCGAATCAAATTGCGAGCTTGAGTTTAAACTTTTGGGCGAAACAATTTCCGAGCCCGTGATAAAAATCGGCGACGAAAAAATTTCTCTTGACGACGTTAAAAAATCTTTGACCGAGCCGCTTGAAAAAATTTTCCCGACCAAAATTAAAAGCTGTCAGGATTCAGCTTTCAGCTTTCAGACAAAAACTTTTCCACTTAAAGCTCAAAGCTTAAAGCTTAAAGCCAAGCCGCGAATTTTTATTCCGGTCTTTCCCGGCACGAATTGCGAATACGACAGCGCGAAGGTTTGGCAAAAGGCGGGCGGCGTTCCCGAAATTTTTATCGTTCGCAACTTGACGCCTCAAGCGGTCGAGGAAAGTATCGCGGCGATGGCTGAAAAGATTCGTGCCGCGCAGATTATCATGTTGCCGGGCGGCTTCAGCGGCGGCGACGAGCCCGACGGCAGCGGAAAATTTATCGCGGCGACGTTCAGAAATCCGAAAATCGCGGAAGAAGTCATGAAACTTTTGCGCGAACGCGACGGCTTGATTTTGGGCATTTGCAACGGCTTTCAAGCGTTGATTAAACTGGGCTTGCTTCCCTACGGTGAAATTCGCGACCTTGAGGAAGATTCTCCGACTTTAACGCACAACTCTTTGGGTCGACACGTCAGCCAATACGTCTGCACGAAAATCACGAGCAACTTATCGCCTTGGCTTGCGAAAAATAAAATCGGCGACGTTCACGCGATACCTGTTTCACACGGCGAAGGCAGATTCGCGGCAAGTGAGGCTTGGCTCAAAAAACTTTCCGACGCCGGGCAAATCGCGACGCAATACGTTGACGATAAAAATAATCCTGCAAGCGAACTTCCGTATAATCCGAACGGTTCGGCTTGGGCGATTGAGGGTATCACGAGCGCGGACGGAAAAATTTTCGGCAAGATGGGTCACTCCGAGCGAATCGGCGAACACGTTGCAAAAAACATTCACGGAAATAAAAATCAGCTGATTTTCGAGGCGGGAATAGAATATTTTTTGTAAAAATGGAGTTTTGGCATGGAAAGTTTCAAAAAAGCATTCGGCGAGCTGTTCAGTTTGCATGAAGACAGAGCGTCAATGTCAGAAATTATCGAAAGAATACACGCGGGCGGCGTTTTAAAAGGCACGAACATGTGTATTTTGGTTTTGGCGATTCTTATTGCATCAATCGGGCTGAACATGAATTCGACGGCGGTAATAATCGGCGCGATGTTAATTTCACCGCTTATGGGCAATATAATCGCGCTCGGCTACGGAATGGCGGCTTATGACACGCAATATGTCAAAGAATCGTTCTTAAAATTGTCGTTTCAAGTATTTTTATCGGTTTTAACGTCGGCAATTTACTTTTCTTTGACGCCGATAACGACAGCCTCGCCGGAATTAATTGCGCGAACGGCTCCGACAATTTGGGATGTATTAATTGCAATTTTCGGCGGGACGGCGGGAATAATCGGACTGACACGAGAAGAAAGAGGCAATGTAATTCCGGGTGTTGCGATTGCTACGGCATTAATGCCTCCGCTTTGCACGGCAGGCTACGGAATTGCAACGCATTCGACAAATTTTTTACTCGGTGCGCTGTATTTATTTTTCATTAACAGCTTTTTTATCTGCTTATCGGCGTTCGTAGTGTTAAAAATTCTGCGCGTGCCGGCAAAAGAATACGTTTCGGCAGAAAACTTCCGCAAACAAAGGATTTTATTAATGATTTTGGGCGTATTAATAATTTTGCCGAGCTTGAGGATGGCGCAAATAAGTATTGAGGAAAATTTGGAAAACGTGCAGACAAAAAACTTTGTAGAAACGAAATTTAACACGCAAAATCGCCAAGCGGTCTCATATAAATTGAACCCGCAGGAAGAAATTTTGGAAATAATATCAATCGGGCAGGTAATCAGCGACACTGACGTTGAAAATTTGCAAAAAGAGTTGTCGGAGTATTCATATCTGCAAAATTATCGCTTACAAGTCGTGCAAAATGAATTTCACGAGGGCATGGACGAGCAAGCGGTTAATGAATTGTTGCAAAATACTTTGAAACACGAGCGATACGTCGGAATTCGCGAGGCGGAGTCGGCTGAATTAAAAAAATATAAATCTTTGAGCCAAACTTATTATCCCGCCTATCAAAAAAGCCTTGAGTACAAAAAATCGTTGGAAAAATTAAATGAAAAATTACCTGCGGCATTTCCGAAGGTCTCAAGAGCGGAAGGCGGCGAAATTTTGACGCAAGACAAGCGATTTATGATAATAATTTACGTAAAAGAGCCGGTCACAGCCGATGAAGCGGGCAGAATAAAAAAATTACTCGAATCCGAATTTGAAATGCCGATAACGCTCAACATTCAGCGCGATTCGGACGGCGCAAACGATTTAATTTCGGGCAACGGAATAATTTGGTAGGAGAAATTGATATGAGTCAAAAATTTTACGTGGCGGCTTGCGTCTTCACGGAAGAATATCCCGCGTTGAGCAAAAAAATTTGCGATTACCTGCGCGAAAAATTTTCCATGCCGATAATCCGCTGTTGCGTCGACAAATACAAGGTCGCCGAATTTGAACAGCGCATGCCGGAAAATTTTCGTGACGAGTGGCGGGCGATTAAACACTTTGAAAAATTTCCGCCCGGCTCAACAATGATTTCGATTTGTCACAACTGCTCGGCGATTTTCGAGGAGCGGCACCCCGAATTTTTCCGCGAATCAATCTGGGAATTTATTTTGAGCGATGAAAATTTTCCTTACCCGAATCATCACGGCGAGGCGATTACGATTCAAGATTGTTGGCGGTCGAAAGAAAATTCGGCGGAGCAAGAGGCGGTTCGTGAAATTTTGCGGCGCATGAATTTTAAAATCGTCGAGCTTGAGGAAAATCACGGGCGAACAAAATTTTGCGGCGTGTCTTTGTATCAACCGCAGCCGCCGCGCAATCCGAAACTTGCCCCGAAAAGATTTTTGTATGGCGCGCAAGGTTTGTTTCAAGAGCACACGCCCGAACAAAAAAAATCGCTCATGGAAGAGCACTGCGCAAAGATTCGGACGGAAAAAGTTGCGGCGTATTGTCATTATTGCATTCGCGGGTTAAAATTGGGCGGAGCCAAAGCTTTTCACTTGGCGCAACTTTTATTCGAGGAAGGTGGACAATATTAATCTGCAGAAATTGACTTGCACAGACAAGCCGACGTTCGATAAGTTTTTCGGCTCGCGCTATTGCGAAAATTCCAAGTACACGTTCACGAATCTTTTCATGTGGCGCGATATGCTCAATCTTCAATGGGCGGTCGAAGACGACGTGCTGTACATGTTCTCGACGAACGAAAAAAACTTTTCGGCGTGGCAACCGATTGGTTCGCAGGAAAAAATGCAGGACGCCATTACAAAAATTTTGCACGTGGCTGAGGAAAATCGCGGCGATAAAAAATTTATGTTCGTCGTCGTGGAAAAAATTTTCGCCGAGGAGTTGGAAAAATATCCTCACGCGAAATTTAACATCACGCCCGCAAGAGACCGCTTCGATTACGTTTACCTCGCGCAGGACTTGATAAATCTTTCCGGCAGAAAATTTCACGGCAAGAAAAATCACCTCAACGCCTTCCGCAAAGAATATCCCGACGCGAAATATTTGCCGATAACCGAAAAAATTATTCCGCAGTGCCGCGAAGAGTTCAACATTTGGTCTGAAATTAACAAACGCGCCAATCCCGACGACCCGTTTATCGGCTGCGAGCAAGCGGCGATTCATGAAATTTTTGACCACTTCGACAAGTTCAAACTCAAGGGCGGCGCGATTGTGATTGACGGAAAAATTGCGGCGATCACGTTCGGCGAGCGGCTCAATTCCGACACGGCGGTTATTCACGTCGAGAAGGCCGATTCAAATATTCGAGGGATTTACACGGCGATTAATCAAAGCTTCGTCGAGCACGAGTGGTCTGACATGATTTATATCAACCGCGAAGAAGACATGGGAATCGACGGCTTGCGGCAAGCCAAAGAATCTTATCGCCCGATAAAAATGATTGAAAAGTTTAACGCGACGCTTGCATAAAAAAATTTTAAAGCCCCGCCAATCGACGGGGCTTTTTGATTTTAAATTTAAGCGGGAAGAATTTTTGCAAGAGTCTCCATCATCTTCGGCACGTCGATAGGTTTGGCAATGTGCGCGTTCATGCCGGCGTCAAGTGCGTTCTTCACGTCCTCGCTGAAGGCGTTGGCGGTCATAGCGATTATCGGAACATTTGCAAGTTCGGATTTTTCCAGCTTGCGAATTTTTTTTGCCGCCTCGTAGCCGTTCATTATCGGCATTTGTATATCCATCAAGACCGCGTCATAATCGCCCGCCTTAGCCGCCGCAATCTTTTCGACAGCCTCTTTACCGTCGCTTGCCGTATCGACGATAAAGCCTTCGCTTTCAAGGAGCATCTTGGCAATTTCGCGATTGAGTTCGATGTCGTCGACGAGCAAAAGTTTTTTGTTCGTGAAGTCGATAACCTTGCCGGCTGCCTGTTCGTTTTCGGAATCAAGTTCGTCTTGCATATCTTCGGCAAGTTCAAAGGTAATGTCGATGACAAATTCGGTGCCTTCGCCGGGCGCGGTGATAACTTTAATGTCGCCGCCCATGAGGTCGACGATACTTTTTGTAATCGCCATGCCCAGCCCCGTCCCTTGAATTTTGCTGACGGTCGAATTCCTTTCACGTTCAAAAGCCTCGAAAACTTTTGCGGCAAATTCGGGCGTCATGCCGATACCGCTGTCCTTAACGCGCAACTCATAATCGGCAAAAACGTCGCGCACTTCGCTGACCTGTTTAAGCTTGACGGAAATGTTTCCTCCTTCGGGCGTGAACTTATAAGCATTGCTCAAAAGATTCAGCAAGACGCGGTTCAAACGATTTTTATCGCAGATGACAAATTTATCCGTGACTTCGGAAGTGTCGACGCTGAAAGAAATTTTCTTGCCCGCCATTTGCGTGGCGAACATGTCATGAACTTCATCAAGTGCGGTGACGATGTTCATGCCGTTGAGTTCAAGTTCCATCTTGCCGCTTTCGATTCGGCTCATCTCCAACACGTCATTAATCAGCGCAAGCAAATGCTGACTGGACGCATCAATTTTTTTGAGGAAGTCAAACATTCTGTCGGGGATATTGTCTTTGCAAGGTTCGTTAAGATACAGCGGGCAAGCCTCGCAAACTTTGTGCAAGTCTTTGGCAAGATTGAGGTAGCCGACGATCGCATTCATTGGCGTGCGAATATCGTGGCTCATGTTGGAAAGGAAAGTCGACTTGGCTTTATTGGCTTCTTCGGCGCGTTCCTTTTGAGCGATAAGTTCAACCTGCTGACTTTTCAACTTCTCGCTCTGAAGTTTAATCGTCTCCAAATTTTCTTGCAGCTGCAGTGTGTAAGCTTCCTGCGACCGGGCGTAGCGCACTTGCATGAACGTGTAGCCGATTAAAAGAATCACGAAGAGCACACTTGACAAAATCAGCGCGATAAGCCACGGGCGGCTCGTGACCATTTCCTCCGGCGTGATGTTTTCGTAACGATTGACAATCCATTTTCGGTTGAGTGCTTCGAGGCGACCTTCCTGTTGCATTTGAATCAAGACGGCGTTGACTTTGACGCGGAGCATTGTGTTTTCGGGGTGCATGGCGAGCGTGCCGTAGACGTGTTGGACGGCGTAGCTTGGAAAAACGTCGTCGATGTCAAGTTCTTCTATGAAGCTGCCGCCGACTTGAATCGGACAAATTGCAAATTCGTATTCGCCGCTTTTTAGTCCGTCGAAAATTTTTTTATAGGAATGGACGTAAGAAATTTCATCGTCGAGACCGAGCCCCGGCATGTTGTGCAGAGAAGCAACGCGCCTGCCGTAAAGTTCGGCGACGGAAGAAATATTTCGCCGCCCGTAAACGACATATTGTTTTTCGGTCGTCGGGAGCGTCGCGATAATCGAGGGGTTGTTTATAATCAAATCGCTTTCCATGTTCATGATAATATCCGCGCCGCCGCCGAGAAAAATTTTATTGGCGTCGTTCCAATCAATTAAAACCAAATCCAAATTCATTTGCAGGCGGTTGGCAATTTCATTCATCATTTCCACATCGTAGCCCTGATAGTTGCCTTGTTCGTCGACGTAGGAATAGGGCGCGTAATCGCGGTCGGTGACAACGTGCAGAGTTTTTTTGAAGTTGTTAAGCGGCTGAATTTCGACTTTGGGCGTGTCACGAAATACACCAGAGAGATTGAAATAAATTCCCGCGAAAATTATCGCAAGAATTATCGGCAGTGCGATTGCCGCCGTCACAAGAAAATTTTTCTTTGGTGCCTGCGTGTTCATAAAATTCTTCCCTTCGAGCGGATACGTTACAAGAAATTCCAACCGACGAACGATTAATCATATTTTAACGGCGAAATGCAAATTGCGCAAGTTAAATAAACGGCGTCGAAGTTTTGACCGTTGCAAAAAAAAAGCCCCGACAAATTTTGTCGAGGCTGAAAAATTTTCAGGTGTTAAAGTTTAGCTTTTAACTTTCAGCTTTTAAACCGATCGTCAATCGCTTAGCTTAAACCGCTGCCGCTTATCTTATGTGTCGTGCCGTTGATATTGATCGAGCTGCCGCTCTTGACATTCGTGAGGATGACAGAGCCGCCGTCAATCGCAA
>CAMVAG010000074.1 GCA_947165405.1 uncultured Selenomonadales bacterium | reverse complement strand
AGGAGGATTGAAGATGCGTAGAGAACGTGGTCGACGCCCGCGCAGGAAAGTCTGTGCGTTTTGCGTCGATAAAGTTGAAAAGATAGACTACAAAGACGCGGCAAAACTTCGCCGCTTCACGACCGAACGCGGGAAAATTCTTCCGCGCCGCATTTCCGGCAACTGCGCCAAGCATCAGCGTCAAGTGACAATCGCCATCAAACGCGCTCGCAACATTGCGCTCTTGCCGTTCACTGCCGATTAAAATTTTCACGGGGAGCCCTGCGCGGCTCCTCTTTTGTTAGGTGCGAATCATGCAAGAGAAATTTTTTCTGCCGACGACGCTGGTCGTTTGCATAATCCTTTTTATCGGCTGGCAACAATTTTTTTATGAGACAACACAACGAGAAATTTTAAATGCGGAACTTGAGGCGCGGCGGCTTCGCGAGGTCGAACGGGAAATTTCGGAACTCAAGGCGCGTCACGAAAATTTATCGGCGTTCATAGCGGCAAAGGAGCTTGAGCTCGACGCGGCACGAAATTTTTTGCCGACGACACTTGAAGAAGATAAATTCATCGACGAACTTTATCGGGCGGCGGAGTCTTGCCGAGCACAAATCGTTTCGGTGCAGGCAGGCGAGGCAATCGCGGCGGAGAACGCTCAAGAACAATTCGTGACCGTGAACTTGGAGGCGGATTATATTTCGTTGCTGAACTTCATACGCGAAATACTCGACGGCGAACGCTTGACAAGCTTGGAAAATTTTTACGCGGGAAGTTCGGAAGGAAGAATCCTCTCGTGCGAAGTGACCTTTAAAATTTTCGCCGCCGCCCCGTGAACTTTACAAACGCCGCCGCCTTTGATAAACTCTGAAAAAAATTTTAAAGGGGAATCATCATGGCGCGGCAGTCAAAAAAAATCGCAAAAAAAATTCAGCCCAAGAAAAAAGTTGAGCCGGAAAATAAAAAGCCCGAAAAAAAAGTCGGCAAAGATTATCTGCTGGTAATCGTCCTCGCATTGACAATCGTCTTTCTGCTGGTCGGCTGGTCGAACTTCACGGCAACGAATCGCGGACTTTATTTGGCGTTGCTTATTTCGTTGTCGACGACTTACGCTCGCCGCCATTACAACTTCACCGAAAAGCAGGATTTGTGGCTCGAACGTGCGGGCGTAGCGGCTATGGGTTGCGCAATCGTTTTGTTCGCGTTTGTGGTTTATCAGCAATACTTCGCGTAAATTAAATTTGACAGAAAACTTTCGCCGCGTGTTTTGAATTCGACACTGAAAATTTCGGCAATGGTCGCGGCGATGTCTGCAAAAGTTTTTCGCGTGCCGAGATTGACGCCTGCGCGGACTTGCTTGCCGAAAATTATCATCGGAACGTTTTCGCGAGTGTGGTCGGTACCGGCGGCGGCGGGGTCGCAACCGTGATCGGCGGTTATCATCAACAAATCGTCTTCGCGCATCTTGTTTAAAAATTCGCCGAGCTCTTCGTCAAAAGTCGTCATTGCCTGCGCGTAGCCGTCAACGTCGCGGCGGTGCCCGAACTTCATATCGAAATCAACCAGATTGACAAAGCACAGCCCATGAAAATTTTCGTCGAGGAGCCGCAAAGTCTTCTTCATGCCGTCAGAATTGTTTTCGTTGATTCCGAGTGAACGATTTATCCCTTGCCCCGCGAAAATGTCTTGAATCTTGCCGACGCCGATTGTCGCAAGATTTTTTTTGTTGAGCGCGTCGAGAATCGTTTCGGCGGGCGGCTTCAAAGAAAAATCGTGGCGGCGAGGCGTGCGTTCATAGTTGGGAAATTCTCCGACGAACGGGCGGGCGATAATCCTCCCGACGCCGTGAACGCCCTGCATAATCTTGCGCGCAGTTCGACAAAAATTATAAAGCTCGTCGACGGGAACAATCTTTTCGTGCGCGGCGATTTGCAAGACGCTGTCGGCGGAGGTGTAGACGATTAAATCACCCGTTGCCTCGTGAGCCTGCCCGAAATCGTGAATGACCTTCGTGCCCGAATACGGCTTGTTGCATAAAATTTTTCTGCCGAAATTTTTTTCAAGCTCGTTGATAACTTCCGGCGGGAAGCCTTCGGGATAAGTCGGAAGCGGTCGAGCGGAAATTATTCCCGCGATTTCCCAATGACCAATCGTCGTGTCCTTGCCTTGCGAAGCCTCAACCAATCTTGCGAACGAGCCGCGAGGATTTTTTTCTTGACGATAAAAATTTATGCCGTCGATATTGAACAAGCCGAGCCGCAAAAGATTCGGCGTATGAAAATTTTTCGAGGCGGCGATTGTCTTCAAAGTGTTCGGATTGTCGTCGCCGAAATTTTTTGCGTCAGACGCGCCGCCGATTCCGACGCTGTCCAACACAATCAGAAAAATTCGATTAATCATATGCATCCTCCTCAATCGGTTCTTGCCGCCTTCATTGCCAATTTGTTTTTGTACATTTCCTTATCCGCACGCTTGAAAACTTCTTCCGCCGATTTATCGACGCCCGATTGATAATACGCAACGCCGACCGCCGCCGAAACTTTTTCCCAAGCCTGCAACGACCTGTTGGAATTTTTGCGAGCCATCTCTGCTTTGAACTGCCTCACGAAATAATTGCACAAGGAAATTTTTTCGCCCTCGATTATCACGACGAACTCATCGCCGCCGATTCGATAGACATGCTCCTCGCCGAAGACCGCGCAAATTAATTTGGAGGCGTTGAGCAGATAAGTGTTGCCGCGCTCGTGACCGTAGGTGTCATTAATTTTTTTGAGATAGTTCACGTCGACCATCGCGATATAAAATTCTGCCTCGCCCGAAGAAATTTTTTTGTCAAGCCGCGCAGTCGCCTCGTCGTAAGCCGCTTTATTTTTTATGCCCGTCAAAGAATCCTTGTGAGCCAACTCGTCCATTTGTGCAACTTGCCGCTTCGCCCGCCGTAACTTCTCAAGATAATTCACAACGTCCTGCGTCGTCTTCAACAGCGCGTGATACAAATTTTCCACCTCGTCGCCCGTATGTATTTCCAGCTTTCGAAGTTGCTCGACGTTATCCTCGCAGTGCTTGTCGTTGTCGTAAGCAAAATTTTCGGCGCAATAAGCCATCGTGTTGACGGGCAGGACGATATTGTTTTCGACGAAACGCAAGCCGATAACGAAGACGAACACGAAGCATCCCGAAAACAAAGCCAAAACCTTAGCCGTGAAAGTTCTGCCGTAATCCGAAATCAAATTCAGAGACAACTCAACCACGACGCAAGATTGAACATTGCCTGCCGTGTCATGAACGGGCTTGAAAATTTTCAAGAGGCGGTCGTTGCCGTCGTCGAAGATTATCGGCTCAAGCGATTCGCCGGCAGAAAATTTTTCGACGCGCAAATTTTTTATGTCGGAGTTGGAAGCTTTTATGTTTGCAAGATTTTTTTCAAGGGCGGCAAAATCTTTCGCGGTATCAATTTCGCGCGCGGCAATCGTCGCCAAGCCCTCGCCGATTTTCATTTGCGCAGCCACTGCCGCCTGCTCAAAAATCCTGTAGCTGATTGAGGCAATCGACGCCGCGATAAAAAGCGAAGTCAAACTCAAAATCAAAAGGATTTTCACTCGAAGCGAAGACACGGGGCATTTTCGTTTGTAGACTGCGCTTTTCATTTCGGCGGTTAAAGGTGCCTGCTTTTGTCCGAGCCCTCGAAAGAAATTTTTTGTTTGCGGCGGAAGAAATTTTATCAGCGCGAACGCCGCAATCAAGCTCAAGCCTTTGTCAGCGAACTCTTGCAAAAAATTTATCGCGAAGTGAATTTGAATTTCGCTCAATGCCTCGACGACGCCCGTGCAAAATAAAAATTTCCCGATGAATTCGCTCAAGACGGTTGAAACCAAAGCAAGCGCGGGGATTGTCAGAAGCGTCTTGAAAAATTTTTGATAGAGGCCGCGCCGCGCAAGGAACGTGACATAAATCGCGACGAAGATGCTCACCGAACAATAATACATTTCCGCCTCGTCGACGAACGACGCAAAAAGATGCGTGGCGAACCCGACGACGATAGCCGGCACGTAACCGCTCAACATGGCAACAAAAATTGTCCCGATTGTATCAAAGTACAGCGGCAACTCAAAACTTCGCGTGAGGAACATTCCGCACAAGTTCAAAGCGATTGCGGCGAGGCATATCAAAATCGGAGCCGGCACGTAATTTTTTTCCATGTCAATCAGTCCTTACAGCTTTCATTGCCAATTTGTTCGCGTACATTTCTTTATCCGCACGCTTGAAAACATCATCAGCCAAATTATCGACGCCCGATTGATAATACGCAACGCCCACTGCCGCCGAAACTTTTTCCCAAGCCTGCAACGACCTGTTGGAATTTTTGCGATCCATTTCCATTTTGAATTGCGCCGCGAAATATTTGCACAAGGGAACTTTTTCGCCCTCGATTATCACGACGAATTCATCGCCGCCGACGCGATAAACATGCTCCTCGCCGAAGACCGCGCAAACCAATTTGCAGGCGTTGATTAAATATTCGTTGCCGCGCTCGTGACCGTAGGCGTCATTGATTTTTTTGAGATAATTCACGTCGACCATCGTGATACAAAATTCCGCTGCGCCCTCGGAAATTTTTTTGTCAAGCTTGGCGATTTCCTCGACGTAAGCGGTTTTATTTTTTATGCCCGTCAAAGAATCTTTGTGGGCAATCTTGTCCATTTCGAAAACTTTAAATATCATGTCGGAAACTTGAGTGCGCGCCCGCTGAAGAGTCTCAAGATATTTCAAAACATTTTCCGTCGTCCTCAACAGAGCATAATAAAGATTTTCTATCTCGTCGCCCGTCGTGATTTTCAAGCTCCGCATTTGCTTAATATTTTTTTGACGAGCCGTTTCGCTGTCGAAAGAAAAATTCCACGCGTAATAAGCCAGCGTGTTAATCGGCAAGATGATATGATTTTCGACGAACGCCAAGCCCATTGCCGAAATGAAAATGAAACAGCCGATAAACAGCGCGATCAACTTGATGATAAAAGCTCGGATGTATTCGGAAAGAATATCCATTGAATAATCGACCGCCGCATAACATTGACATTTGCCGTTGATGTCGTAAAGCGGCTTGTAGAGCGTGAGCAGGTAGCCGTATTCGTCGTCGGAAATTATCGGAGGAATCGGCTTGCCCGCGATTAAATCTTTTTCATAAAGCGCAAGACCTGCTTCAAACGGAACAACTTCGCCGGGCTTGTCGCTTTCGAAAGTCGAGGTGTCCAAGTCGAAGATGACATGACAGCCGTCCGCCTCGATTTTATAAATGTAAATGAATTTTATGTTGGAGTTGCTGTTCTTTATGGCGTAGAGTTCTTCCTCAATCCTCCTGTACTCTTCGGAGGTGCGACCGAGCCTCATGTAATCGTCGACGTGATTCGGATTTATTTCATTCAAGACGACGGCAACTATCCCGTCAACGGTCTTTATCCTGTCTTCGGTCGCGGCGTCTTTGAAGAGCAGATAACTTATCAGCGCGATTGAAAAGGAAACAAAGAACGAACTCAAGATTAAAATCAAAAGCAGTTTCGTGCGCAAGGATTTTGAATTTGTTTTCCCATAAATCATTTCGTCCGAGGCTTGTCTTCGCCCGAACGTTTTAAAACTTTTTTTAATCTGCGGCGGCGTCAACTGCAAGAGCGCGAACGCCAACAAGCTCGAAAAACTTTTGTCGATAAGTTCCTTAGAAAAAATTTCCGCAAAGTTAATTTTAACTTCCATGAGGGATTCGACGCTCGCCGATTTTAAAAAGCTTTCGATTATCAAATCCAAAGTTCCCGTCGAAAGAGCCAAGACCGGAATCAAAAAAATTGTCTTGTCTAATTTGTCGTAGAATCCTTTCTTCGCGAAGAACGCCGTAAAAATTGCAACGAGGACACTTATCGAAGAGAAATACATTTGTTGAGGGTCGAAGCCGGCTCTGAAAAGATTCGTGAAGAAACCGACGGCGATGCCCGGCATGTAGCCGCCGAGTGCCGCAATAAAAATCGTTCCGGGTGTATCGAGATAGACGGGCAAGCCGGAAAGTTCCGCAACGCCGGCACCGCACAAATTCAAAATCAATCCGACAATGCAAACGAGAATAACTTTTTCGCCGAACACTTAACGCGCTCCCTTTATCAAAAAATTTTTTCCGATTATATCACACGCGACAAAAATTTTTTTCGGCTTATGTTATAATCATGGAAAATTTTTTGGAGGCGTGAGTCAATGAAACGTTTGCTTATCGCGGTCACGATTATTTTCGGAATTGCTTTAACTCAACTGCCGACGGCACAAGCGATGGATTTTTACGTAGGCACGTCGCCGGCAACGGGCATGAAATGTTATCTGATAACCGAATCGATAACGGAGCTTCGACGCTATTCTGACGGAGGACGATTCGCGGCGCGTTTGAAGATGGTCGGCAAAACAGTTCAATATCTCGGTTACGAATTGGACATCGGCACTTCGGGCATCATGTTTGAAAATTCGGAAGGCTATTCGGGCGAGGCAACACCCGAAGGCACGCCGATTGAATGGAACATGAGCCAATACATTGCAGAAAATTATTTGTGGCGTTAAATTTTTTGTCGATAAAAATTTTATCTGTTGCTTGCGGGCGGCAGATTTTTTTTTCCGCGTGTGTTATAATGGCTGAAATTTTTATGCATGAAGGAGCGCGCCCGGTGCAAGTACTTTACAACCTCGCGGCGATTCTCGTCGTGATTTTAATTATCCCCGTGTTCATGATTCGTTCGATACGTGAGCGCGGTTTCGTCGAGCGAATCAAACAGAGTTTCGGCTTTTTCCCGAAGGGCGCACTTGACCCCGTCGCGAAAAAAAATTGTATCTGGGTGCACGCGGCGTCCGTCGGTGAAATTGTTGCAACAAGTCCGCTGATAAAAGAATTCCGCCGCGAATTTCCCAAGTCACCAATCCTCGTTTCGGTCGTGACAACTTCGGGCTACGCGATGGCGAACCGAATCATCAAAGACGCTGACAGCATAATTTATTTCCCGCTGGATTTGCCGTTCGTTTCGGCGCACGTCTTCAAAAAAATTTTCCCGCGAGTTTTCCTCAACGTCGAAACGGAACTGTGGCCAAACTTTTTAAAAGCGGCGCGGGAAAATCACGTGCCTGTCATGATGGTCAACGGGCGCATTTCGGAAAAAAGTGTCAAGCGTTACAAGTACATGTTTTCGATTCTTCGCGACATGATTGGAACCGTCAAACTTTTTGCGATGGCCTCGCCCGTCGACGCCGGCTATATCAAAGAGCTTGGCGCGCCCGAAGAACTTATAACCGTCACGGGCAACACCAAGTTTGACCAAACTTACACCGACGTGACGAACGAACAACGCGAAAAAATTTTGGCGGACATGGGCTTGACTGATGCGGAAGAAATTTTTTTGGCAGGCAGCACTCATCGCGGCGAGGAAAATTTTGTACTCAAGGCGTTCAATGCGATTCGCGAAAATCATCCCAAAGCCCGGCTTGTCATTGCTCCTCGTGAACTGTTGAGGACTCGTGAGGTCGTTGCGTTGTGTAAGGCGGCGGGTTTCACGGTCGGCACGCGAACCGAATTGCAAAAGCGTCCTCCCGCCAATGAAGATATAATCATCCTCGACACAATCGGCGAACTCGGACAAGTCTACAGCGTCGGCAACGTGATTTATGTCGGCGGAAGTCTCGTCGCTCACGGCGGACACAATATCCTCGAACCGGCGGCGCACGGCAAGGCGATTATCGTCGGGCACCACATGGAAAATTTCAAAGACTTGCACGCGCTCTTTAAAAATCGCAACGCCTGCATAACCGTCAACGACGACAAGGCTCTTGCCGCTCAAGCAAAAAAACTTTTCGACGAACCCGAAGAACGCCGCCGCCTTGAGGAAGAGACAATTAAAATCGTTCACGAAAATCGCGGTGCCTCGCGCAAATCGGCTGTGCTCCTTCGGGAAATGCTCACGGAATACGAAACCAAAGAACACGCCCGAAGACTTCACACGACGAAAAAAATGGAGAACGTCCAAACATTTTTTTTGAAGATGATTCACGACGAGGAAGACCACGGAGAATTTACGCCGATAATAATTTTTCTTTTGCGCCTCGCCGCGCAGGCTTACAAGACGGCAGTCAACTTGCGGCTGTTGAGTTATGAGCTTGGCTTTTCGGGCAAGGAGCGTTTGAATTGTTTCGTGATAAGTCTCGGAAACATAACGGTCGGCGGCACCGGCAAGACGCCCACCGCTCAACGGCTTGCAAAAGAAATTCGGGACATGGGCTATCGTGTCGTGATTTTGAATCGCGGCTATCGAGGAAAATTTTACGGCGAGGTCGGCATTGTCAGCGACGGAAAAAATCTCAACATGAACGCGACGGAGGCGGGCGACGAAGCTTACATGCTTGCCAAACATTTGCCGAACGTTCCCGTTTTGATTGGAGCACGACGAGCCGTCACGGGACAATATGCCATTGAAAATTTCGGCGCGGAAGTTGTCATCCTCGACGACGGCTATCAACATTGGCAAGTGATTCGCGACTTGGATATTTTGCTGATTGATGCGGTGTCTGTTTTCGGCAACGGGCATTTGCTTCCGCGAGGGATTTTGCGTGAGTCTTTGTCTCATATCAGCCGCGCAGATGTTTGTTTGATGACGAAGGTTGACCAAGCCCGCGAGGGTTCCTGTGAATTTATCCGCGAGACCGTCCGCCAATACAATTCCTCCGCGCTTCTTGTCGAGAGCATTCACGAGCCGCGTTGCCTGATTCCGCTTGCCGATTGGTCAGTCGATTTGTCCGGCGAAGGTGTCAGCGTCGAAATCATTTCAAAGCGCAAAGTCATGGCTGTTTCGGCTATCGGCAATCCCGCCTCGTTCGAGAGGACGCTCAAAGATTTGGGCGCGGAAATTATTTCGAGCTTGCGCTACCCCGACCACCACGACTACACGATTATGGAAATGGAAGATATTTTGCGGCGAGCCGATTCGTTCGCGGCGGAAATGATTATCGTCACGGAAAAAGACGCCGTCAAAATCCCCGACGAGGTCGCCAAAGAAAATTGGAACATTCCCATTTACGTTATCTGCGTCGAAGTTAAATTTCAAGCGGGCGCGGACGAATTGAAAAAACTTTTGAGCGAAAAGTTGGCAACCAAAATCAGAGGAGGCAACCAATGAATCTGAAGTAATGCACGCCAAATAAAATTTAAAATTGTCGCTTTGAAAGAGACCACCTCGCCTCCGGAATTTGATAAAATTTTTTCCGGAGGTGATTTTTATGTCGATTAAAGATTTTAAAATCGACTTCGACTCGAAGACCGGCTTAATGCTCGGCGAATACAAATTCAACGACACGGCTAAAGCTAAAGCTTACGGCGTTTGCAGTTACGGGAGCGAATGTGGCGGCGGAGGTGGACAATGCAGCTACGGTTCGCAGTGTAGCGGCGGAGGTGGAGTTTGCAGTTATGGTTCGCGGTGCAGCGGACAGTAAAATTTTGAGGCGGGATAATCATGCGTGTTGACGAGTTGCTGAAAGTTTATCGG
>CAMVAG010000073.1 GCA_947165405.1 uncultured Selenomonadales bacterium | reverse complement strand
TCAAGATTTTCTATTTCGTCGAAGTGCCAGCGATTTTTTTCATCGCGATTGAATCCGAGTTTCAAAGTCAGCTGCCCGATAAATTTTCCGCGCAATGAATTATCGCCCGTGACTTCCAAAATAATCGTCGCGTGATTTTTGTCGATACGAGTTTCTTTAATCGAGGCTTGGGAAGCGGCGCGAATCTTTTCAAATTCGTTTGCCACGTAAGCCGTCGGATTGTCTTCGGGCTTTTCGGGCGCGGGCATTTTCGCGAAGAAAGAATTTTTCACGCCGTCCAAAAATTTTAAGTGCAAAGCTTTGTGCTCGGCGTTGTAGGTCGTCAAAAATTCCGCGCTGTGTTGAAAGTAGGGGTCGTCGGGATATTTTTTTTGATAGGCGTCGTAGTTTTCGGCAAGCGCAATGGTCGTCGCGTCGTATGTCGTCGAAAAAAATTTATCCAAGTCTGCGCGCTCCGAAAGTTTTTTTGAATCTCTTTCGGCGAGCGCGATTTTTATATCGTCAAGCGCGGCTTCGGGCGAATCTTCCCGACCGCAACCCATCAAAAAAATTACCGCCGACAAAATCAGCGACAAAAAAATTTTCAACCTCATTTAATCACCTCAGAAAAATTTTTATCGTTTATCGGACGGAATATGTAGCGATTATAATTTTGCGTCATCAAATATTTGTTGTCAATATTCCCGCCCGCAAGAAAAGTGTATATAAAAAAAGTTCTGAAGGAACGAACCGCCTCATCAGTCAAATCAAAATGAATTCCGTTATCTCGAATGATAATTTTCGGTTGGTCGTCGAAAAAAAGTGTCACTTCTGCAAGCGGTTGCGTATCGGGATTGTTATCAACTATCGCCATGCCGATTTCTTCCACAATCAAGGAAATTTTCATCTTAAAATTTGAATCAAAGCCGCGTTTTTGAAATTCTTCCTCCGCCCAATCCCGAAGCTCCAAAACTTTCTCCAAATTTAATTTTGCGTCCCGCGATACAATATCTGCCGCCGGTAACAGCAACGGAAATTTTTTTCCGTGACGGACGCGCAAGAAAATTGTAAATATCACGCAAGTTGCAATCGATACCGACATCATTCCGATAAAAAAGCCCTCAAGACCGAAATATAATCCGAAAATCATCGGTATCAATAAATAAAATCCGAAATCTTTGCAGAACTCCAGCGAAATTGCTGTTTTCATGTGTCCGCTTATTTGATAATACGTCATGAACAGATAAATTAACGCGATAAACGGCATTGAAAATCCTATTGCGCGTATTGCAAAGACCGTTTCGCCTAAAATTTCATCTTCTATGCCGAAAAGGGAGGCTATTTCCGAGCTGAACAGCAAAAATATCGGAATTATCGCCGCGCCCGAAAAAAACGCCGTTTTTGTCGCGATTTTCATTGCTTTTTTCACGCCGTCGGAATTTTTTTCGCCCAAATAAACATTTAAGAGCGGTTCAGACGCTTCCGCTATGCCTTCCAAGAAAAGTGCGAACTGTAAAATGCTCACTAAGACCGATAAAACAGGGAAATATTGCTCACCGAACGTTTTCAAGAAAAATATGTTCAAAATCATGTTGCCCAAGCCGATATAAAGATATAACGACGCATGAACAAAGCTGTATTTTATTACTCTGACCGTTTCCGACAGCGAAATATATAAAATCGGCTTCAAAGTCTCCGAATCAAAGAAAATCCATTTGGAAAATACAATCATTGCCGCCAAATCGCCTAAAATCGTCCCCAAAGCTATTCCCGATATGCCAAATTTCGTTCCGAGTATGATTGAAGCCACAATATTTATAAAAAGAGTTAAAAAAGTCGCCGCAACGCAATTTTTTCCGCCGCCGTCATCATAAACTATCATTTGCATGAAAAAAAATATCGGATTCATCGCTATCGACAGGAAAAATAATGAATAATATTCCCGTGCAAAGGTTTCTATCTCGCCTGTGACCTCAAAAAGCGAAAAAAACAATTCTCTACCAAAAAAAAGTATTACAGCAATCAAAATTGATAACGCTACAGCCAAAATTGCGCCTTGACCGACGAGTTTATTGGCTTTTTCATGCCGAAATGCTCCGATTTCAAAAGAATACAGATAAGCCGTGCCCGTTGCAATCAATGATGACAAAAAACATACGGAATATAAAAGCGGCGTCACCAAATTGACCGCCGCCATTGCATTATCGCCTAAAATTTGCGCCGCCAAAATATAATTTACTGTATCCGATAAATTTTCCGCAAACATCATCAGTAGCGCGAAAAAAATCATTTTTTTGAATTGAACGCCGCAAAAAGTGTCATTCATCAGCCGAAAACCTCGCCATAATACTTTTTAAGCTTAAAATCGGGTTGATAAGATTCTTTTGATTTTTGCAAAGCGGGTATGCCCATATCTTCTTCGCGATTTATGTATGTGCAGTTCTCCAACTCCTTTGACGACGCCATAAACTTATTTATTGCCGCAAATGCACCGTCTGCCGCAAATTTATTCGTTGCTTTTTCGAAATGAACATCAATACATTGCTCCGACAAGGCAGAAAACATAATCATTGCCGCAGGTTCGCCGTCCGCATAGAGAATTCCGCCTTGCATTTTGAGATTTTTCCAATTATCGGCGGCTTCATGAATACTTGCAAGCTCATTTTGCAAAGAAATATCCTCATAATCGTGTTCGGAAAGCCATTTCTCTGCAATATTTAATGCATCGGGCAATAAATTTGTCGTAAGCGGAAGGTATTTTGCTTCGGGATAAATTCTCATGAATTTATTGAAGTGATTTTTCTTGCCATGCAATTTTCTGCTGGAAAATCGGCTTAAACTCTCTCTTTTGTAAATATAATCGCTGTCGCCGCAGAAAAATTTCCAATCGACGCTGCAAAATTTATCAATTTCCCTGCATTGTCTTTCATTGCAAAGACAAAACCTCAAATTTTCTCCGCGCATGACAGAATCCGCTCTAAGAATTTCAATCGCCGCGTTTAAATCAAAAAAATTTGCGGAAAGCGGAAAACCGTATCCGTTTCGATTCATATTTGAGCCGTTGTATCGTCGAAAAAGTATTCCGTTCCGTTCCGCAACTTCAATATTGTATTTTCTCCGCAAAAGATAAATATTTACGGGCGATGTGTCACTTGCGAGCGAAAAATTTGATGATAATCCGATATTTGGAGCGTGCCAATCAAGTTTGAGCATCGAAATTACTCCTTAAAGTCAATAATATTTACCGCATACTTGATAATTTAGGGGCAGGAAATTTTCAAATTAAATCCGTCAAAAATTCTTCAAAGGGCAAGCCCCAATTACAAGGCAGATTTAATTTTTCGGCATGAGCAATGCATTTGGTCACGAAGTCGGCCGCCTTGCGCGTCGAGTCGATTAAATTTTCGCCGTTGAGCCAAGAGGCCGCCGCCACTGCGAAAAATGCATCGCCCGTGCCGGAACGGTCGCCGCCCAATCGCTTTGAAGTCACGATATTAATCTGCCCTCTGTCGAAAATAAAATTGGAAATGTTGGAGCCGTCGTCGAGGTCGAGCGTCACACCGGTTATCACGACACGCCCGCCGCGAGTTTTCGCCGCAATGTTCGCCGCCATAGTTGCCAGCTCCGAATCACTCACGACACCGCCTGCAGGATAAGCCGTGCCCAAAAGTTCACAAGCCTCCGTCAAATTCGGCGTGACGAGGTCGGCAAATTCCAACAGCTCACGCATACGACGACACATCTCACGAGTATAGGATTTGTAAATTTTTCCGTGATCGCCCATGACGGGGTCGATAATCACGACGGCGGAAAAATTTTTTATGAAGCGGCGAACAATCTCAATCTGCGCGGCACTGCCGAGAAAGCCTGTAGCTATCGCGTCGAAGGTCAGATTATTTTTTTGCCAGCTGTCGATATAATTTTCCATGCGGTCGGTGAAGTCGTCCATGAAATAATTTTTAAAGCCCGTGTGCACGGAAAGCAATGCTGTCGGCAACGGGCAAGCTTGAATTTTCAGCGCGGAGATTATCGGCAGCTCGACTGTCACGGAACATCTTCCGAAACCCGTCACGTCATTTATCAGCGCAATTTTTTTCTGTGTCAAAATTTTTTCTCCAACAAAATTTTTTTTGCAAGCTCTTCAAATTCGTCGCGTCCGTAATTCACGAAAGGCACGATTGAAATTCCTCCGCGCACTTTGAACAAGCCCTCGACCTCAAGATAACGCGGCTCAAGCAGTTTAATCAAGTCGTCGGCTATCGTGTTGACAACGTCCTCGTGAAAAGTTCCGTGATTGCGGAAGCTCGTCAAATAGAGTTTCAAGCTTTTGCTCTCGACAAGTTTTTTGTCGGGCACGTAGCGAATTTTAATCGTCGCGTAGTCGGGCTGATGAGTTATCGGGCAGAGGCAAGTAAATTCGTCACTTGTAAGCGTCACGAGATAATTTCGCCCGCCATTTTTATTTTCAATCGCCTCCAAGAATTCGGGCGCGTAATCGTATTTGTAAGTTGTGATTTTTCCAAGATTTTTAAGTTCCATAGAGTCTCCTTTAAGCGACGCGTCTGCCGTCAACAATCTGCGCGTCGGAAATTCTTTGCAAAACGTCAGAGAGTTTGTAGGTTGCGTCCGAATCAACGGCTTGAAGCCCGCGCAATTTCAGCGTGACTTGCATGGGCGGGTTGTCGAGAGTGAGCATTTCGCGATTGACAATCTGTGCGCTTGAAGGATAAACGAAACTCAAGCGAGCGTATTCGTTGCCGTCGGTGCCGCGAAATTTTTTGATAACAATCTTTGAAGCAATCGGGACGCGCCATTCAAACGTGCCCGGCAAAAAATATTCTTCCACGCCGATAGCCGTCAACAAGTTTGAAAGATTGGAGTCGTGCCCGCAGAGGAAAGTGAACTTGCGGCCGGGCGTATTGAGTTCGTCGGAAATGACGGCAAGTATCGGGCTTGCGAAAACTTTTGCGCAAAGCGGGTGGTCGAAGTTGGCATTAATCGTGAAAGAAGAAATTTTCGCCACGTCGCGCATTTCGGATTCGCTGTAAGAAACTTTTCCGTCATAATAATCCATAAGTATTGCGTCGGCGGCAAGACCGATTTTGATTGCGGAGCCTTCCGCTTTCCATTCGACAACCTCATCGCGGATTTTCATCAAATTAATATCGGCGGGATTGAGTTTTTCACCTGTGAGCCGTTCGACGGTTGAAAATTCTTTGCGTGCGCTGTCAAAAGATTTTTTCCAATCGGCTTCGGCTTGAAGTTGTTTTACAAGTGCTGGGTCGGTCGGCGGAAGGAAGACGCGATCCTTTTGCCCCAAAGCGCGATGATATTCAATCGGAATGTTCGCTATCGGGAATGCGCCCGCCGAAAAATATTTTGCCGTCGCGATTGTCCGCTGATAAGAGTTTGCATAGAAACGAACCTCGCCGACTGACGGTTGAGCGTTTTTCGGGAAGAGACCTTGCGCCCGCAGCCGTGCCTCGAAGTATTGACCCATGAGCGTTTCCATTTCTCCTCCGCGCAAAGTCAAAAGTCCTCGTTCCTCGCCCGCCTTGAGTGAATTGCGCAGGTTATGTCGGCTTATCACAACGACTTGTTCAAGCTGATAATCCATTGCGTGTGCGGCGGAAAAAAATGTTACCGCGAAAACGAAGATTATCACTGACGAAAGAAATTTTTTCATGGGAATTACCTCCTTAAAGTCCGAGATTGGGAACGGCGTTTAAAGTTAAGTCCGCGAAATTTTTTTCAAGCGATTGATAAAATCCTCTGCAGGCAATCATTGCGGCGTTGTCGGTGCAGAGAATTTTCGACGGGTAAAAAAATTTCAAGCCGCGATTTTGGCAAGCCGTGCGCAAAGTTTTTTCCAGAGCCGAATTTGCCGCGACGCCTCCCGCCAAAACAATTTTATCCAACTTGAATTTTTCTGCCGCCGCCAAAGTTTTTTCTGCCAGCGTGTCGACGACCGTCTTTTGAAAACTTGCCGCAACGTCCGCCGCGTTAATCGTTTCGTTTTTCATTTGCGCGGTGTTGAGAAAATTTAAGACGGCAGATTTCAAACCGCTGAAGCTGAAATCGTAGCCGGTAACTTTCGGGTGCGGAAAAGTTATCGCGTTCGGGTCGCCGAGTTTTGCAAGTTTGTCGATTTCGGGGCCGCCGGGATATGGCAAGCCCATGACTCGCGCAATTTTATCGAACGCCTCGCCGGCAGCGTCGTCGCGTGATTGTCCGAGCAATTCAAAATCGTTGTAGCCCGTCATTTTTATCAGCGCGGTGTGTCCGCCCGAAACGACCAGCGATAAAAACGGCGGCTCCAATTCGGGTGCGCTTAGGAAGTTCGCGAAGATGTGCCCTTCCAAATGATTGACGCCGATTAGCGGAATTTGCAATGCATAAGCCAAAGACTTCGCCGCCGATAATCCGACAAGCAATGCGCCCGCCAAGCCCGGTCCTTTCGTCACGGCGATTTGATTTATGTTTTTAAGTTCGACGCCCGCCTTTGTGATTGCCTCGTCGATTACGGGCATGATGTTGACGATGTGTTTTCGCGAGGCGATTTCGGGAACGACACCTCCGAATTTTTGATGCAAAGGAATTTGCGTAGAGATGATGTTCGATAAAAGTTCGCGCCCGCCGCAAAGCACTGCCGCCGCCGTTTCGTCGCAACTTGTTTCAATTCCAAGCGTTAAAATTTTATCCATTGTCGAATTTCACCACACAAAAATTTATCGGGACGCCCTGCTCGGAAAATTTATTCTCGTATTCGGTGCGGATGTTTTCGGGCGGCTCGGAAGCGTGCAAGTCATTTGTCACGTCGCGAACCTCAAGCCCCGCCAAAGCGAATTGCTCCAGCGAATAATCGAACAGGGCGCGATTGTCCGTCTTGAAAAAAATTTCGCCGCCGACCTTGAGAATTTTTTTATACTGCTCCAAAAATTTTATGTTCGTCAAGCGGCGTTTGGCGTGGCGTTTCTTCGGCCAAGGGTCGCAAAAATTTATATAAAGCCTGTCGACCTCGTGCTCCGAAAAAATTTCGGCGATGTTGCTCACGTCGAAGACAATCAATCGGACGTTCGATAAATTTTTTTCGCGAACTTTCCTCGCCGCCGCCAAGACACAAGTCGCCTCGACTTCAAGCCCGATAAAATTTATTTGCGGATTGCGTTCGGCGATTTGCGTTATGAAGTCGCCCTTGCCCGTGCCAAGCTCAACGTGAAGTTCATTCGCAGAATCTTTTTTTATCGGCTCAACGTCGCCGACCGTCACGAAGTCAATAAAGTTTTGAAGTTTTTCGTCAGTGTGAGGCTTCTTCCTCAAGCGCAAAATTTTTCACCCCTCGTCGAGCCCGATTAAATTTTCTTCACGCAGGAACGTCGCCAATTTTTTTATGCCGCTCATGATTGAACGATAATGTTCGGGCGTGAGTGATTGAGAGCCGTCGGACAATGCCCGCGCCGGATTCGGGTGCATTTCCATCATCAAGCCGTCAGCACCCGCCGCGATTGCCGCCAATGCCATAGGTTTGACCATGCGCCATTTGCCCGTGCCGTGCGAAGGGTCGACGATTATCGGCAAGTGAGACAAGTGCTTGACCGCAGCCACCGCCGATAAGTCCAAAGTATTTCGCGTGTAAGTTTCATAAGTTCTGATTCCGCGTTCGCACAGGACAACATCGGGATTGCCGGCGTTCATGATGTATTCGGCAGCGTTGAGCCATTCGTCAATCGTAGCCGCAAGTCCGCGCTTGAGGAGGACGGGGCGTTTGCATTTGCCGACCTCTTTTAAAAGCCCGAAGTTTTGCATATTCCTCGCGCCGATTTGCAACATGTCGGCATACTCGGCAACGGGTGCAATGCCTTCGACCGTCGTGACTTCCGTGACGATTTTCAAGCCCGTGACTTCACGCGCCTCCGCCAAATATTTCAAGCCCTCGACTTCCAAACCTTGAAAAGAATACGGCGAAGTTCTCGGCTTGTAAGCACCGCCTCTCAAAAATTGTGCGCCGCCTTCCGCAACGATTTTGGCTGCCTTCAAAAGTTGTTCGCGACTTTCGACGGCACAAGGACCCGCCATTATGACAGGCTCACTTCCGCCGATTTTCACGCCGCTCACGTCGATAACACTCGATTGAGGATGAAACTCACGGCTCGCAAGTTTGTAGCTCTTTGAAATTGCAACGGAACTCTCGACGCCGGGCAAGGCGTCAATCGCAACGCTCGCCAACTTGGTTTTGTCACCGATAACGCCGACGATTTTTTGTTGCGCGCCCTCCATTATTTTTGCTTCAAGCCCGACACTTTTTATCGCCTTTATAACCTCGTCAATATTTTGAGCAGTCGCCTCCGGATTCATTATGATAACCACAAAAATTCACTCCTTAAAACTTATGAAACAAATTCTTTTATAAAATTTGCCCTCCGTGTGGAGGGCTTAAAGGAAAATCGCGGTAATTATAAATCAAGCAATTCAAAACTTCAACCGAAATTTATTTGTCAAGAAAGTGGGCTAACCGCTCTTTTCGCCTTGCTTGCCGACGTTCACCAAAATTCCAATCGCCGCCATAGTGATTATCAGCGAGGTGCCTCCGTAGCTTATAAACGGCAAGGGAACACCGACGACGGGAATCATGCCGCCGACCATTAACAAATTTGCAATCGCTTGACCGACGACCAAAATCATTATGCCCATTGAAAGAATTTGTCCGTATTCGTCTTTGGCTTTGTTGGCGATTCTTGCGGCGTAGACGGCGAACGCGGAGAACAACAGGAAAACAAAAATCGCGCCGAGAAATCCGTTCTCTTGACAGAAAATCGCAAACGCAAAATCCGTGTGAGCTTCGGGCAGATAATCATACTTGCTGACACCGACGCCCAAGCCCATGCCCGTCAATTCGCCCGAACCGATTGCCGATAAGCTTTGCACAGTTTGATAGCCGTAATTCTGCGCGTCCGACCAAGGGTCGTAAGTTATCTTGAGTCGTTCGAGGCGATACGGCTCTTTGATTATCAACGCCGCAATGCCCGCCGCACCCAAGAAAGCAAGCATTTTAATTTTTCTTACGTCGAGTCCGGAAATGATTAGCATGAGCGTCGGGATTCCCAAGATTATGCAAGCCGTGCCCATGTCCGGTTCCAATTCCGTCAACCCGGACAACGCAATGACTATCGCCGCTTGAATCGACAAAATTTGGAGCGGCTGTTTAAGTCTTATCTTCGCGGAAATGTAGGCGGCCGCAATCATTATCGCGACGAGCTTAGCCAATTCCGCCGGCTGAAATTGCACGACAAACAAAGGCAACCAACGCCGCGCACCGTTGACGACGGGACCGACAATCAGCACGGCAATCAGTGCAAGAAGCGTGAAGCCGAGCAGAAGAACCATCCACTTTCGCCAAACGTGATAATCGAAATGCAAACACACGCCGAAGGCAATCAGCCCGATAAAAACGTTTATGACGTGGCGTTTCAAAAAAAAGTAAGGCGTATCGAATTCAGCCTCCGCGAAAATAAAACTTGAACTGAAAACGTTAATCGTGCCGAGAATCAAAAGCACGACGGTTATCGCGATAATCGCCTCCATGTCGTTCGTCCAAAATTTTTTTCCGCCTCCGACTTCCCTCTTTGAAACTTCAGCCATCGAATCA
>CAMVAG010000072.1 GCA_947165405.1 uncultured Selenomonadales bacterium | reverse complement strand
GCTTTTTCAGCGGGTCTATCGCCCTTTTCTTTTGCTACTTTTCTTTTGGGCGCAACAAAAGAAAAGTAGAAGAAACTTTCAAAAGGAGCCGACGATTTAATTTACCAACAAACACTAATGCCCTGACTTTTTAAATCGACCGCCGACAATATCGTTGACGGGATAAATCGTAATGAAAGCGTGGTCGTCCATGTTGAGGACAATTTCCTTGAGCTTGTCGACTTCGAGGCGAGTGACGACGCAATATAAAATTTCTTTGCTTTGGCGAGTGTAGCCGCCTTCGCCGTGCAAGAGCGTGACGCCGCGCCCGAGTTTCGTGTTAAGTTCGTCAGTGACTTCGTAAGGACTGTTTGTGACAATCATGACGGAGTACATTTCGTCGAGACCCTTAATCACAACGTCAATCATCTTTGAAATCACGAAGTAGGCGAAGAGCGAATACATTGCCTTATCCCAGCCGAAGAGAAGCCCCGCGCCGCTCAAGATAAAAAGATTTATGAACATGACGACTTCGCCGACCGACCAGATTGTTTTTTTGTCGACGATAATTGCAACAATCTCCGTGCCGTCAAGAGAGCCGCCCGCCCGCATGATAAGCCCGACTCCGACACCGTCAATTATCCCGCCGAAAATGGCAGCGAGAAATGAATCATCCGTGACTTTGGGATATTGCCCGACGACTTCCGACCAAACGCTCAAGAAACAAATCGCCACAATCGTTGCAATGACAAAACTCTTGCCGATTTGCTTATACGCCAACCAGAGGAAGGGAATATTGAACGCGATAAGGAAGACGCCCAGCGGCAAGCCCGTGACGTATTGCGCCATAATCGACAAGCCGACAACTCCGCCGTCAATGACTTCATTGGGAATCAAAAAGAGTTCGAGACCGAGAGCCGCAATCACCGCGCCGATACACAGCTGAATATATTTCTTCACATAGGCGGAAACATTGCTGCGCGGAATTTTTTTATTGGTCAAAGGAATCACCTCAACGAAATTATAACCTCTTAATGAAATTTGTAAACAACGCAGGATTTTTTTTCGGCGCGGCAAATAAGGCTGTAGCTTTTATCTAGGAGGAGATGAGATGCTCAAATCTTACGACGTGGACGAGTTGCGCACAGGCATGAAAGTCGGGCGAGCCGTGAAAGATTTCGACGGCAAGACGCTGATTCATGAAGGCGTTAAACTTACGAACGACATGCTTGACCGCCTGCGCGGCAAAAATATTTTTTCGGTGTATATCGACGTGACGCCGGAGGACTACGCGCCGACGGAGGCAAGTCAAGAATATTTACTCGACAACGATTATATCGCTTGCTACAAAAAATGTTTCACGATCACTCAAAATCTTTACTACGGTTTTGCGAACAACGGCAAGCTTGATAAAAATGCGCTGGTGGATTTGATTCGGGCGGATAACATTTCGGAACTTTGCGACGACGGAGCCAAGGCGGTCACTCAAATTCACAACATGAAACGCGACGGCGATTACATAATTCACCACGCACTCAACGTCGGAATTTTGGCAGGGATTTTGGCGCATTGGCTTGACTATCGAGCGACGCAGGTCGGCGAATTGGTCATGGCGGGTCTCCTCAGCGAAATCGGCAAGATGAAAATTTCAAAGGGCATTCTCAACAAGACGGATAAACTTGACAAGGACGAACTTGCCGAAGTCAAAAAGCATGTTGTCTACGGCGTTGCCTTGCTCATGGAATCTCCTCTGCGCAGTTTAAAAAATGTTTTGCTTGGAGTTTTACATCATCACGAACGCTGCGACGGTTCGGGTTATCCCGGTCAGCTCAAAGGCGACAAAATCAGCGACTTCGGAAAAATTATCGCGATACTCGACATCTACGACGCAATGGCGACCAATCGAGCCTACGCCAAGAGAAATTCGCCCTTCGACATAATCAAAGTTTTGTACGGCGACGCGCTTGCCGGCAAATTGGATACGCGCTTCGTTGTCGTCTTCGTCAAAAAACTTTTGCAGGCAATTAACGGCTCTTGGGTCGGCTTGAGCGACGGGCAACGCGGCAAGATTGTTTATCTGGATGATTCGCGAGTTACCTCCTTGCCGATTGTTCAAACGACCAAAGGCGAATTTGTTGATTTGAACCGTCGCACCGATATAAAAGTTGACGCATTGCTCACCGCGCACGAGGCAACGTGAAAAATCTACTTTTCTTTTGCAGGTGTTTTTAACGCGGGCGGCCGCACGTCCATGTGCGGCCGGGCTTTTTCTTCCCGTTGCTTTATGGCTTCTTCAACAAACACAAGAAATATTTTACAGATTTCTACCATATTGGCAATACAAGGAAAGTTATCTGACGATGATATTGACTATTTTTAACGAGACAATGAGAAAAAAATTTAAAGTGATTTCAAACTTTCAACCAACGGGCGACCAACCTCAAGCGATTGAATCATTGGCGGAAGGATTAAGCGACGGGCTTCGGACTCAAGTACTTTTGGGCGCGACGGGCACCGGCAAAACTTTTACGATTGCCAAAGTCATTGAACGGATTCAGTTGCCGACGCTGGTTATCGCTCACAACAAAACGCTTGCCGCGCAGCTCGCCGCCGAATTCAAAAGTTTTTTCCCCGAAAATTACGTCGGCTACTTCGTCAGCTACTACGATTATTATCAGCCCGAAGCTTACATTGCCGCGACCGACACTTACATTGAAAAAGACGCCTCGATTAACGATGAGATTGACCAAATGCGACACTCCGCCACGTGCAGTCTTTTCGAACGGCGCGACGTGATTATCGTTGCAAGTGTCTCCTGCATTTACGGCTTGGGTTCGCCCGAAAGTTATTACAAGCTTCTTTTGCATTTGAAAGTCGGGCAAGTCATTCCTCGCGAAAAAATTTTGCGACGCTTGATTGAGATTCGCTACGAACGCAACGACATGATTATCGAACGCGGAAAATTTCGGGTGCGCGGCGATGTTATCGAGGTCACTCCGGCGGGCTGCAACGGGCGGGCGATTCGCATTGAACTTTTCGGCGACGAGGTCGATAAAATTTCCGAGTTTGAAATTTTGACGGGAAAAGTTATCGGCAGGCGCGACGAAGTTTTTATCTTCCCTGCCTCGCATTACGTGACGGACGCTTTTGACTTGGAGCGGGCGGAAAAAAATATTCGAGCCGAGATGAGCGCGCAAGTCGAAAAATTTACGGCGGCAGGCAAATTAATCGAGGCGCAACGAATCGAACAACGAACGCGCTTTGATTTGGAAATGATTCACGAAATGGGCTACTGTTCGGGCATAGAAAATTATTCGCGGCATTTGACGGGAAGGCAAGCGGGCGAACCTCCCTTCACGCTGATTGACTACTTCCCCGAAAATTTTTTGACGGTCGTCGACGAATCGCATGTGACTTTGCCGCAACTTCGAGCAATGTACGCGGGCGACCAATCGCGGAAAAATTCACTGATAGAAAACGGATTCAGACTTCCCAGCGCACGCGACAACAGACCGCTGACGTTTGACGAGTTCAACGAAAAAATTTCGCAGATAATTTGCGTGAGCGCGACGCCCGCCGAATATGAACTTTCCGAATCGCAAAACACGGTTGAGCAAATCATTCGCCCGACGGGTTTGCTTGACCCGATAGTTGAGGTTAGACCGATAGAAAATCAAATCGACGACTTGATTTCGGAAATAAATTTGCGTGTGGCGGCGAAGGAACGAATTTTAATCACGACGCTGACAAAAAAATTTGCGGAAGAGCTGACGGATTATTTGAGCGGCGTAAAAATTCGCGTGAAGTATTTGCATTCTGACGTTGTGACTTTGGAGCGGGCGGAAATAATTCATGACTTGCGAGCCGGAAAATTCGACGTGCTTGTCGGAATAAATTTACTGCGCGAGGGTTTGGACATTCCCGAAGTTTCGCTGATAGCAATCCTCGACGCGGACAAGGAAGGCTTCTTGCGTTCGGACACGTCATTGATTCAGACAATCGGGCGGGCGGCGCGCAACGTCAACGGCAAAGTAATTTTATATGCTGACAAAGTGACGGATTCGATGCGGCGGGCAATGGACGAAACTTCACGGCGCAGGAAAATTCAAGAGGCTTACAACAAAAAATTTCACGTGACGCCCAAGACGATTGAAAAGCCGATAGCTCCGCTGATTGAGTTGCCGCTGAAAAAATCTGCGAAGAAACCTCAATCGACGAGTGAGCTGATAAAAAAATTAACGCCCGCGCAAAAGAAAAATTTAGTCAAGAGTTTGACTTCCGAAATGCGCGAGGCATCAAAGAATTTGGAATTCGAACGCGCCGCCGAACTTCGCGACATCATTTTGAAATTGGAAGAGCACTTGTAAAAATACGCGACAGATATTTTTTTATGCGCTTGCCTCCCGAAAATTTTTTGCGGCATATGTATTCATTACCTAAAATTTGACAGGTTATAACGAATTAAATATAATTTATGCTGTGAAAAGATTTATCGTTTAATTTTTTCGGGAGGGATTTTTTTAATGGATCTATCACAGCTTTTGACTGATATTAATGATTTTGTCTGGGGGCCGATAATGCTGGCGTTCCTCGTCGGCACGGGCGTTTTCTTGACAATCCGCTTGAAATTTTTGCCGTGGATAAATCTCTGGTACGCAATCAAAATGATTATGCTCCACAAGGCGGACAAGCAAGGCGACCTTTCCCCGTTCCAATCGCTCATGACGGCTTTGAGCGCGACGGTCGGTACAGGTAATATCGTCGGCGTGGCAACGGCTATGGTGCTCGGCGGGCCCGGCGCGATTATTTGGATGTGGATAAGCGCGGCGTTCGGTCTCTCAACCAAATACGCCGAATCCGTTTTGGCAGTCAAGTATCGCGAAACAAATTCCGTCGGCGAAATGTCGGGCGGCCCCATGTACGCCATGAAAAACGGTATCGGCGGCGGCTTCGGAAAATTTTTGGCGACGGCCTTTGCACTGTTCGCGGTTTGCGCCTCGTTCGGTATCGGCAACATGACTCAAGCAAATTCAATCGCTTCCGCTTTTCAATCCGGTTTCGGCTGGTCGGGCGAAATCACCGGCGCAATTCTCGTTGTCTGTTCGTTGGCGGTCTTGATGCGCGGCGTTCATTCAATCGGCAAAGTCTCCAGCTTTATCGTTCCGAGCATGGCTTTCTTTTATATCCTCTTTACCGTGATAATTGTCATTGTCAATTTTGAAAACGTGCCCGGCGGTTTGGCGATTATGTTCCAAATGGCTTTTTCGTTTGACGCGGTCGCGGGCGGTGTCGGCGGTTCAATCGTTGCAAGCATGTTGACGGCAATGCGTTGGGGCGTGGCTCGCGGTGTCTTCTCAAATGAGGCGGGACTCGGCTCGGCTCCGATTGCGGCTGCTGCGGCTCGTACAGACCATGCCTCGCGTCAAGGTTACGTTAACATGACCGGCACTTTCTTCGACACGATGATTATTTGTTTCTTGACGGGTTTGGTTATCGCAAGCTCCGGAATGCTCGGCACGCTCGACCCCGAAACAGGCAAAGTGGTTTCCGGCGCGCCGCTCACGATTTTGGCTTTCAGCACGGTCTATGGCGAAGGCGCAAAGTATATCGTCTCGATTGCCCTCGCGCTCTTTGCTTATTCCACGATTCTCGGCTGGGAATATTACGGCGAAAAGTCTCTCGAATATCTCGTCAGCAACCGCAAAGTTATCTACGCTTACAGATTTCTTTTCAGCTGCATAACTTTTATCGGCGCGACGCAAACGCTCGACGTTGTCTGGAATTTCTCCGACACCATGAACGGCTTGATGGCAATTCCGAATTTGCTTTGCCTCGTGATTCTCAACAAAGACATTGCCAATGAATGCTTCGACTATCAAAAGAATTTTATCGCTCAAGGAAAATGATTAGTGGCCGGTGGTTAGTGGTTAGAGAGAAATTTTTTCTAATCACTAACCACTTTTTACTTTCAGGATACATCTGCCGTTCGGCGACATGACAAAGCTTATTTTTCGATAAGAATTAATGCTGTTCTAATCTGCGCTTGATAAATTGATTAAAAAACAAGGGGAGGGAGCCGCCGTGATTATGAAAAAATTTTTAATCGCAGTGTTGGCGAGCGTGATTGTTTGTTCGCTGAATTTTTGTGAGGCGGCAAAAAAAATTGTCGCCGTGATGCCGCTGGAAAATGTTTCGGGCTACAGCGAGGAAAAAGTTGCAGAAATTATGACGGAACAATTAATCGTGGCAATACATTCGAGCGGCAGCTATACGGTCGTCGAACGCCCGCAAATGGGCACGGTGCTTCGGGAGCAAGGCTTTCAAAATATCGCGGTCGACCCAAGTCAAGCAGTTGAGTTGGGCAAGTTGAGCGGCGCGGATTATTCCATGCTCGGAAAAGTCACTATGGCGGTCGTCGAAGATAATCCCACCGCAAGTGCCGTCGAACAAATCACAAATCTTTTCGGGCTCGGTGACATCGGCTCAATGGCCGGGCAATACGTTCACAAGTTCAAAGGAAAAATCGCGTTGGAGTTCCGCTTCGTAGACAACACGACGGGCGAAGTTGTCATTGCCAACACCGTCGAAGGCAACAAGAGCGGCTCAACCGTGACCGACGCTTTCAACAACGCCTGCAAGAACGCCGCCGAAAATTTTCTTAAGGCACTCGACAGCCTCAATCCTTTCCGCGCCCGCATTGCCGAAATCAACGGCGCAGATATTTACATTGATAAAGGTTCGGAGTCCGGACTTCGCAGCGGAGAAATTTTGATTGTCGCTCGTGAAGGTTCGCCGATTGTCGTGAACGGAAGAACGGTCGGCATGAAGCAAACGGTTTTCGGAAAGATTAAAGTCGTCGAAGTTTATTCCGATTATGCGATTTGTCGGGCGGAAGAAAATTCCCCCGTTGTCGTTCACAAAGGCGACGTTGTTAAAAGAAATTAGGAATGAGGAATTAGGAATTAAATTCGCAAATCATTCCTCATTACTAATTCCTAATTCCTAATTGTTAAAAGGGAGTTGAGGTCATGAAAAAATTTGCGATAATGATTTTATCTTTGATGATACTTTTGAGCGCGACGGCATTTGCAAAAAATGTCACGGTCACCGGCAGAGGCATTACGCCTTCCGACGCGGAGAACGACGCTTTGCGGGCGGCGGTCGAAAATACTGTAGGCATCCTCGTCGACGCTCAAACCATCGTTGAAAACAGCATGTTAATCGAGGACAATATCTACACACAGTCTCGCGGCTTCGTCAATAATTACAATGTCTTGAGCCGCCAACAAGTCGGAGATATTTGGCACGTCACTATTAACGCAGATGTCGACGACCAACCCAATTCAAAACTCATGAACGAATTGACGCGGCTGGGCATTATCAACGTTCAACTGCGCAATCCGAAAATCGCGGTCTACGTTCCCGAACAACATTTGAATTACAACGTCGGCGGCGGTTCGGGCGGCGAAACTGCCATCGTCAAAACTCTCTTGAACGCCGGCTTTAATTTCGTCACGGAAGTCGGCACGGGCTTGAGCTATCAAAATCCCATGAGCATGAACGTCGCGCAAATGAAAGCGGCGGCTGAAAAATTCGGCGTCGATATTATGATTGTCGGCGAAAGTTTTTCGGAAGGCGTCGGCGACTTGGGAAATTATCTTCCCGGCAATCAAGTTACAAACATGCAAGCTTGCCGCGCCCGCGTCGAAGCTAAAATGTACATCGTCAAGACGGGACAGGTTATCGCGGCGGACGGCAAATACGGTTCGGCTTACGACAACTCTCAAGCCATTGCCTCAAAGAAAGCTCTTGCTTCGGCGGGCGAACAAATGGGCAATTATCTTGTCGAACAGATAACCGGCATGTACACCAGTCGGCAGGGCGTCGAGGTCATCGTTTACGGCGCAGACTTCTCCAAGATTAATCTTGTTCAAAGCGCGCTCGGCAAAGTCAATCGCGTCAAGAACGTCAACCTTTCGAGCTACGACGGCGGGCGCGCTGTCTTTACCGTTATGTACGGCGGCTCTCCGCAAACTCTCTTCAATGAATTAAGAGCTCACACGACCGCCGATTTGACTTTGCAATCGCTGGCTTACAACACGCTGACCATTTACGTCCGCTGAAAATTCTTGAAACTTATTTTTTCATTAAAAATTACGTTCAGCCTTATGGACAAACTGAAAATTTTCGATTAAAATAACAAAGGGTTTTCAGTAATCTTTCATAGGAGGAATGTTTCATGAAGAATAAAATCACGGTCAACAAACTAAACGAGAAGCTCCACTTCTACCTGATTTCAAACGGAAAGCGGTACTACTTATTCACGCAAGACTTTTCAAAGGGCGTCTACCAATTTTTCAGAAGCGGGCGTTCGGAGTCGGAATTGCACAAATACAATCTCTGGCGAAAAAATCCGCGTCTGGACAAAACGATTGAGAAACTGCCGATGTATATGCGCTATGTGTTGAAAGAGGATAATGCCGCGTGAAATTGAAATTACTCAAAGAAAAAATTTATCTCCCGCCGAAAACTCGACGGGAGCTTTTAATTTGTTTCTAATTTATTTTCATGAAGTCACCAAGGTTGAGGCGTCATGGGAGTGACGACACCGAATTGATAGCCCCAATCGCGCAGGAAGTGAATCATTTCGGGCAGAGCCTTGACGGTCTCGACCTTGTCGCCGGTTGAGTGCATGAGGATAATCACGGAATGCGGAGGGTTGTCGCCGAGATATTTTAAAACGTTGTTGATTTGCGTGGAGGCGTTCGGCTTGGAAGGCGTGGCGTCTTCGGTCAAGACGTTCCAATCGTGTTCGATGTAGCCGCAATCGATAATCATGTTCCAATAATCGCCGTTGAACATGCCGGTGCCGCCGGGCGCACGAATTATGAACGGGCGCACGCCGATAACATTTTTAATCGCGTTGTCGGTCTGGATAATCTGCTCCATAAAGCTCCAAGGGCTCGCATAAAGTTGATCGTAGCGGTGATTGTAGCTGTGATTGCCGATTGCGTGACCTTCGTTGAAGATTCGCTTTAAGACTGCGGGATAAGCGTCGACCATGTTGCCGCAAACGTAGAAAGTCGCTTTGACACCTTCGGCTTTGAGGATGTCCAAAATCTGCGGCGTGATTTTATCGTCGGGGCCGTCGTCGAAAGTCAGATAAACTGTCGGCTTGTCATAATAATAATCAAGTTCGGGCAAGACAACGGGCAAACCTTTTTCCTGCCGCTCCCAAAGAATATATTTATCGTAAACGGGCTTTGTCGGATCGTCGAGCTGAAGATTGGATAAATCGTCATCTGCAAGAATATAATCTTTGCCGGCTTGAGCTTCGGGCGCGGGTTCGGAAGGTTGAGCTTCGTCCGAAGGATTATCGGCGTTTTGCGGCGTCGCAACTTCCGTAGGAATTTGATTTACGTCGCTCGGCTTTTGTTGTTGTCCGCAACCTACAAGACTTATCGTCAACAACAGCAGGAACATTACGCAAAAAATTTTTTTCATGAGTTACTCCTTAGCATAAAAAATTTTTTTTAATATAACGCAACTTGAAGTTGGAATCAAGAAAAATTTTTTAAAGCGATTAAAAGGGTTGAAGGAAAACAGCGGGAAATATCCCCTTCGAGGTGATTTGGATGGTTGATAAAAATTTGTTCCTGTACGATTTGGCGGTCACGGCGATTTTCAAAAACGAGGGACGTTACCTTAAAGAGTGGCTCGATTATCATTTGTTCGCGGGCGTCGAACATTTTTATCTTTACAACAACGACAGCTCGGACAATTATGCGGAAG
>CAMVAG010000071.1 GCA_947165405.1 uncultured Selenomonadales bacterium | reverse complement strand
TGTGCGGCCGGGTTTGAGCTACCTTCGACTTTTTTTGCGCTATCAAGACGAAGGCGAATTACCCGAAAGATGCGGCTTGCAAGTTTGAAAAAAAATCCCGACCGTTGTCGGGAAATTTTTTTTTAGCGGGATTTATCTTTTGGCACGGCAGGAGGAAATCATGCAAATCATACCGACAAACGCGGCAATCGCTCCGCACCAAAGCACCGAACTTATTCCGAGTCCTTGCATCAAGAAGCCGCCGATAATACTGCCCAAGACAATGCCGACAGTTTCGGTCGCCACAATGTAAGCTTGCCCGGTCGTTTCATATTTCTTGCCGACAACTTCATCGACGTAATAGACACGCGCCGCAACCATCAAGCCGTAAGAGACAATCTGCAATATCTGCACCAAATAAATCATCGTGACCGACTGCGCCACAACGAACAATGCCGCCTTCGCGAAAAAGAAAACGCCCGAAGCCGTCAAGAAATATTTGGAAGGCGTGTTGCCTTTGAGTCGCGTGTAGAGAAAGAGTATCGGAATTTCCACGAACGCCGCGATACCCAACGCCATGCCCAAATGGCTGCTGTTGCCTCCGACATTTTCAATCGCATAAATGAAATACGTCATGACCATGTTGTGAAAGAGCATTACAAAGCACAAGCCGATTAACATCATTTTGAACGCGGGGAACTTCGACAAGTTCAGCGAGGCGGTTTGCGTCGGCGAAGTCGCTGCAGTTCCTTTGAGTGTCGGCATTGAAAGCAATATCGCGAAGAGTGCCGCGCCCAAAAGTCCGTAACTCAACGGCACGACGAATGTTCCGAACTTCAACATCAAAAAGCCGAGTATCATTGAGCAAATTGCAAAGCTCATCGAGCCGCAACCGCGAGCCACGCCGTAATTTACCGAAATGCCTTTGTTTTCGTAAAAGAAGCTGAACGAATTCAAAACGGGCAACATCACGAGCGTAATGCAATACATGCCGCCGAAGATTATCGCCCTTAAGCCGCCGGCGAAATCAATCAAAGCCAAAGAGAATGCTCCCAGCGTCAAGACCGCCGTCAAAAACAGCAAGAGTATTCTTCCGTCAATCAAATTTTTGTCGACGAGCCGCCCGACGAATTGTTGAAACATAACTGCCAAAAGACAGCTCACCGCGACCAACAGCCCGATATGTTTTGTCGAAACATTCGCGGCCGCCAAATACGGCGTCACAAAATTTATCGCGGGGCACAACATCATCGTATGCACGCCCAGCAAAAAACAATATCGAATATTTTCTTTCCGTTCGTCCATTAAAATCCTCTCCCGGAATTTTTTTGAAAATTATAAATTTCCGCGCTGCAAAAATCAAATCATTTATTTCAGCAGAAAATTTTCTCTCGTTAATGACGCGGGATTTTTACGTTTGGCGGCGAAGAAATTTTTCGAGGAGTTGAATTTCATGGCGAAGAAGAAAATAAAATACGTTTGTCAAGAGTGCGGCGCGGAGTCTGTCAAGTGGCTGGGCAAGTGTCCGACGTGCGGGAATTGGAACACGCTGGTTGAGGAGGAAGTTGTCGCCGAAGTGAAAAGTTCGCGAACGTTGACGACGACCTTTGAGACGCCGCGAAGAATTGCCGAAGTCGACATGGAAGAGTTGCCGCGATTCATGACGGGTTCGGGCGAGCTGGACAGAGTGCTTGGCGGCGGTTTGATTCCCAGCTCAATAATTTTAATTGCGGGCGACCCCGGCGTCGGCAAGTCGAGTTTGACTTTGGCGGTTTGTGCGAACGTGGCACGCGGCGGGAAAAAAGTTTTGTACGTGACGGGCGAGGAAAGTTCACGGCAGATACGAATGCGCGCCGAACGATTGAATGCATTGGCGGATGAACTTTTCATTTGCGCGGAAAATAATTTTGAGCGAATCACTCACCATGTCGAAAAACTTCAGCCGGAACTTTTAATCGTCGACTCAATTCAAACGATTTACAAATCGGAAATTGAGAGCGCGCCCGGCAGCGTTTCACAAGTGCGTGAATGTTCGGCGGGCTTGATGCGTTTGTCGAAAAGTTTGGGCGTCACGACTTTTGTAATCGGTCACGTGACAAAGGACGGGAGCCTTGCCGGACCGCGAGTGCTTGAGCATATCGTCGACACGGTTTTATTTTTCGAGGGCGAACGAAATGCCGACTTCCGAGTTTTGCGGGCGATAAAAAATCGATTCGGCGCGACGAGTGAAATCGGCTTGTTTGAAATGCGCGACACGGGACTTGCCGACGTGCCCGACGCCTCGAAATTATTTTTGCCGGAACGAGCCGACGACATTGGCAGCGTGATTGTCCCGACGGTCGAAGGAACGCGCCCGCTGCTTGTCGAGGTTCAAGCATTGGTTGCGCCGACACCCTTCATGCCGCCGCGCAGGACTTCCGACGCCGTCGACATAAAACGCATTCAACTTTTGCTTGCGGTCTTGGAAAAGCGATTGCACTTGAGCATAGGAGCTTGCGATGTTTATGTTAAGACAGCGGGCGGAATAAAAATCGACGAGCCCGCGACCGATTTGCCGATTGCGATTGCTTTGGCGTCGAGTTTCGCGAACAGAAAAATTTTGCCGCAAGCTGTCATCTTCGGTGAGGTCGGATTGAGCGGAGAGGTTCGGGCGGTCAGCAAGGCGAGGCAACGCGTCGAAGAATCAATACGCATGGGCTTCACGAACATCATCTTGCCGAAAAAAAATTTCGCGGAGCTTTCAAAATCGGCGGCGAAAATAAATCTTCTGCCCGTTGACAATTTGCGCGACGCCCTTAAAATTTCCATGCCGAGATAAGGAGTGATAAAAATTTTTTCACAACGACTGATTGACTTAAAAAAAATTGTGCTTGCGGAAGCGGCAGAAAATTTCAAACGCGTCGAAGAAATTTCCGAGCACAACACGCTGAAAGTTTTGGAGGCGATGCGGCGATTAAAAATTTCGGACGCGCACTTCAAAACCTCGACTGGCTACGCTTACGGAGACATCGGGCGCGAAAAGTTGGACGAACTCTTTGCCGAAGTTTTCAAATCGGAGGCGGCACTTGTTCGCACGCAATTTGTTTCGGGCACGCACGCTTTGGCGACGGCTTTGTTTGGAATCCTTCGCCCGAATGATGAATTGGTTTCTTTGACGGGCGCGCCTTACGACACGTTGCAGACGGTTATCGGTCATGCTCACGCGTCCAAAGGTTCCTTGAAAGAATTTGGTATCGGCTATCGTGAATTGAATTTGGTTGAGGGCAAGGTCGACATTGCCGCGATAAAAAATTTCCTCACGCCGAAAACCAAGCTTGCCTTGATTCAACGTTCGCGAGGCTACTCAATGCGCGAGCCCTTGACGACTTCCGAAATTGAAAAAATCTGCGCGGCGGTCAAGGCGGCTAATCCCGATTGCGTGACGTTCGTCGATAATTGCTACGGCGAATTTGTCGAGCCACGCGAGCCGATTGAAGTCGGTGCGGATTTGGCGGCGGGCAGTCTGATAAAAAATATCGGCGGCGGCTTGGCACCGACGGGCGGCTACATTGTCGGCAAAAGTGATTTGGTTGAGTCGGCTTCGTATCGCTTGACGGCACCGGGCATGGGCGACGAACTGGGTGCAAGCTTGGGAACGCCTCGACTTTTGTATCAAGGATTGTTCATGGCTCCTCACGTGACGGCGCAGGCACTCAAAGGCGCGATATTTGCTGCGGGAATTTTTTCAAAGCTCGGCTACAAAACACATCCTCTGCCCGAAGACAAACGCGGCGACATAATCCAAGCGATTGAATTGCGTTCGGCGCAGCGGCTGATAAAATTTTGTCAAGCGATACAAAAATTTTCGCCGGTCGATTCATTTGCGACGCCCGAAGCTTGGGACATGCCGGGCTATTCGGACAAAGTCATCATGGCGGCAGGCACTTTCGTTCAAGGCGCGTCGATTGAACTTTCGGCGGATGCTCCTCTTCGCGAACCTTATGCGGTATATCTTCAAGGCGGTTTGACGTTTGAACACGCGGCGATTGGAATTTTGAGTGCGGCGCAGGAGTTGGAAGAATTGTGACGGAATTTCATTTTGCAGGTATCGGGACGCTGATTAACGTTGCGGGAATTATCGTCGGCGGATTGCTCGGTTTGTTCGGTGGCAGATTATTGACGGCGGGCATTCAACGAACTTTGCAAGACGCGTGCGCTTTGGCTGTGATTTTTCTCGGTGCGGACGGTGCGTTAAAAAATTTGAACACGATGCTTTTAATCGCAAGTTTAATCGGCGGCGGACTTATCGGCGCGATTATCGACATTGACGGCAAGTTGGAACAGCTCGGCGTTTGGCTTCGAAGGCGTTCCGGAAATGACGGCGACACAAAATTTGTTAACGCGTTCATGACGGCTTCGCTGACTGTTTGCGTCGGAGCGATGGCGGTTATCGGCGCGATTAACGACAGACTTTTGAACGATGCCACGATTTTGATTGCGAAAGCTGCGCTTGACTTGATTATAATTTTGGTCATGACGGCGAGTCTCGGCAAGGGCTGTATTTTTTCGTTCGTGAGTGTCGGAATTTTTCAAGGCGCGATAACTTTATTTGCCGGCTTTATCGAACCGTTCATGACGGAGACAGCTTTGGCTAATCTTTCAAGCGTCGGCAACGTGTTAATCTTCGGCGTCGGCGTCAATCTGCTCTTCCCCAAAAGAAAAATCGGCGTCGCGAATCTTTTGCCCGCATTGATTATCGCTTGCTTATGGAGGTGAATTATGATTAAAATTATTTTTGTTTGTTTGGGGAACATTTGCCGTTCGCCGATGGCGGAATTCGTCATGAAACATTTGGTTGCCGCCGCAGGTCTCGAAAAAGATTTTCTGATTGAGTCTGCGGGCTGCTATCCTTCAATCGGGCGACCGCTGTCCGAAGGCACGGCTCACGAACTCAAAAAAAATAATGTTCCGTTCACGCGGCGCGCCTCGAAACTTTTGCTTGAAAGCGATTACAAAAAATTTGATTATCTTATCGGGCTTGACCGTTCGAACGTTCGCGAAATGAAAGAAATTTGCGGCGGCGACCCTGACGGAAAAATTTTTCTGCTGATGGATTTTGCGGGCAAGCACCGCGACGTTGCCGACCCGTGGTACACCGACGATTATAAGACGACTTACGAAGATTGTTTAATCGGTTGCGAGGCTCTTTTGGAATTTCTCAAGCGGTCTTAAAAAATTTTTTTCCGAGCCGGCAGGAAAATCGAACATTCGCGGCGAACCACCACTGCGGGGTGTGGGTGGTTGGATAAACTTCACCTGCCAACCTCAAGCCGCCGCCTCCGAAAAATGAAATTATAAAAATAAAGCAGAGAGGGAGGGGTGCGCCTTGAGTTACAGAGACGATTGGTTTGCGAACAACGAATCAAATCACGGCTGGTACACTTGCGCGAGGTGCGGAAAAAAAATTCGGAAAGCAGAAGTCGACGTTGATCACATCGTACCGCAAAAATACGGCGGGAGTGACAAATTGTTTAATTTGCAGTGTTTGTGCAAGCATTGCAACAGGTCGAAGCAGGCAAGCTTGAAAGACACCGTGCCTGACTTGGCGAAAACGAATCATCAAAGAGCCGTGAAAGCCGTCAAAAAAAATTTGAAGTTCACCGGAGAAAAAATAACGAGTGCCATAAAAAAAGTTGTCACGAGGAAAAAGAAATGAGCAGAGCTTTGAGACTTGTGGAAAAAATTTCGAAGCTTGCCGAAGGAAAAAAAAAGTTGCGAATCATGGAAGTTTGCGGCACTCACACGGTCGCGATATTTCGTTCGGGAATAAGACAGCTCTTGCCGAAAAATGTGGAGCTTGTGTCGGGACCGGGTTGTCCTGTTTGCGTGACGAATGACGATTACATTGACAAAGCAATCGAATACTCGCGCAGAAAAAATTTCATGATTGCAACGTTCGGCGACATGCTCAAGGTGCCGGGAAGTCGTTCGAGTTTGACGGAGGCAATCGCTCAAGGCGCGGACGTTCGGATAATTTATTCGCCGCTTGATTGCCTGAAGCTTGCGCAAGAAAATCCTCGCAAGAAAATAATTTTTTTGGCAGTGGGATTCGAGACGACGGCACCGACGGCAGCGGCAACGGTCTTGGCGGCGAAAGCTCAAGGAATAAAAAATTTGTTCATGCTGTCGGCGCAAAAATTGGTTCCGCCCGCGTTGAGGTTCCTGTTGAAAGACGAGGCGGTCAAGGTCGACGGATTTTTATTGCCGGGGCATGTGGCCGTGATTATCGGCGCAGATGCCTTTAATTTTTTGGCGGAAGAATTTCAAATGCCCGGTGCAATTGGCGGCTTCGAGGCGGAAGAAATTTTGATTGCCCTTGCGAATCTGCTTGAACAAATTGACGGCGGACGAGTCGAGGTCGCGAATGAATATCGGGCGGTCGTCAAGGCGGAAGGAAATTTGGCGGCGAAAAAAATTCTTGAGCAAGTCTATGAAGTTGCGGATGTCGAGTGGCGCGGCATGGGAAAAATTTCGTCGTCAGGTTTGAAGATGCGCGAAAAATTTTCCGCATTTGATATTGAGCGCGTCGAGCCCGTTGAGATTGACTGTGCTGAAAAAAAATCTGCATGTCGTTGCGGCGAGGTCTTGCGCGGCGTCATCAATCCGATTGAGTGTCCGCTCTTCGGCAAGGCTTGTCAACCGCTTCATGCAATCGGACCTTGCATGGTGTCGGTCGAGGGCGTCTGCGCGGCTTGGTTCAAATACGGTGGAGGAAAATTTAATTGGGAAGAAAAATTTTAATGGCACACGGCGCGGGCGGCAAGTTGAGTGCGGAACTTTTGCATGAAGTGATTCTGCCCGCTTTCGACAATGAAATTTTGAGTGAACTTCATGACGGGGCGAAGATTGGCAAGCTGGCGATGACGACTGACAGCTACGTTGTCCGCCCTATTTTTTTTCGCGGAGGAAATATCGGCAAGCTGTCGATATGCGGGACGGTCAATGACTTGGCGGTGACGGGCGCGGTGCCGAAATATATTTCCGTCGGCGTGATTTTGGAGGAAGGCTTCGACTTCGACGACTTGAAAAAAATTGTTGCGTCGATGGCGGCGGCGGCGCGTGAGGCTGAAGTTAAAATTGTCACGGGCGACACAAAAGTTGTCGGGCGCGGGCAAGCTGACGGAATTTTTATCAACACGGCGGGCATTGGCGAATTGATTGACGGCGTTGACATTTCGGCGAAGAAAATTTGTGCGGGCATGAAAATTTTAATTTCGGGGACACTCGGCGACCACGCGACGACGATTTTGGCTCAACGTCACGGCTTGGAACTGCCCGAAAAAATTAAATCGGATTGCGCGCCTTTGAATAAAATGATTCGCGAAATGTTGACGGTCGAGCCGAAAATTTCCATGTTGAGAGATGCGACACGCGGCGGAGTTGCTGCGGTGCTCAACGAGATTGCTCAAGCGGCGAACGTCGGGATTTTGCTTGACGAAGAAAAAATTCCCGTGCGCGAGGAAGTTCGCGGCGTCTGCGATATTTTGGGCTTCGACGTTTTGGAACTTGCCAACGAGGGAAAAATTATTGCGGTTGTTCCTTCCGAATCGGCGGAAAAAATTTTATCGGTCATGAAGAAAAATATTTACGGTTTGAATGCGGCGGAGATTGGCGAGGTCGTCAAAACTTCGGCGGGGCGTGTCGGCTTGAAAACTTCATTGGGCGCGGTGAGGATTGTCGACATGCCGGCGGGCGAACTCGTCCCAAGAATTTGTTGAGGAGATGATTTGATTGGAGCAGAGAACTCGTGACATTCTGAAGTTGCTCCTGCAGGCAAACAAATTTCAAACGACGGCAGAAATCGCGGCAAAGTTATCGGTCAGTGCCAAAACAATTTCGCGGCAACTTCCCAAAGTCGAAAAGATTTTGAATTCGGTCGGCTTGCAACTTGAAAAGAAATCGGGCGCGGGGCTTTTGATAATCGGCAGCGAAGTCAAACGCTATGCCCTGTCCAAACAAATTCAATCGAACGAAAAGCGGGAGTACACGCCCGGCGAGCGACGCTCAATCATAATCAGCAAACTTCTTTCGAGCCGCGAGCCGATAAAACTTTTTGTCTTGAGCAGCGCGGTGCACGTGACGGATTCGACGATAAGCAACGACTTGGATAAATTGGAATCGTGGTTTCGGGAGCAAGGCTTGAAACTTTTGCGCAAGCCCGGCTTGGGCGTGAGTTTGCTCGGCGACGAACGAGACTTGCGGCGGGCGATTGTCCGCTACATTTATGAGCACGTCGGCGAGGAAAGTTTGCTTAATTTGATGCAAGACAACTTGTCCGAAGAAGACTCGGCGACGGTTGCGCAAGTGTCGAAGTTTTTGTTGGAGCTTATCGACGCGGGCGAGTGGCGGCGGCTTGAGCAAATGATTCGCGTGCTTGAAAACGATTTGGGCTACAAGCTGTCGGACAATGCGTTCATGGGATTGGTCGTGCATTTGTCGTTGGCGGTGCGGCGGATAAAAAATCACGAGGCGGTCACGGTCGACAAAGAACTTTTTCCGGCTCTGCAAGTGACACGAGAATTTATCGCGGCGAAAAAATTATCGGAAAATATTTCGACGGCATTGGATATGGAAATCCCCGAAAGCGAAATTTACTACATTACAATGCACATACTCGGCGCGAGGAGTCGATACTCTTCGGCGAGTCTCGGAACGATTTCTATGATGGATAATTTTCGGCTTGTGAAGTTGGCGCGGCAAATCATGAAACGTGCGGCAGAAATTACGGGGCGCGACATCGACAAGAATCAATCTTTGTTGGCGGGCTTGGTCAATCACCTTGCGCCGTCGATAAGCCGAATCAAAATGCACATGGACATTCGCAATCCTCTGCTCGGCGAAATTCAAGAGCATTATCCCGAACTGATGAGCTTGACAAGAAAATGTGTCGTCGAGGTCGAGGCGGAAGTCGGAAAAACTTTGCCCGATTCGGAGATTGCTTACATTGCAATGCATTTGGGCGCGGCACTTTCCGACAGCGAAAAATTTTTGCACGCGGTTCATCGAGTGGTTGTGGCTTGTCCGACGGGCATGGGGACTTCGCGGCTTTTGGCGAGCCGACTGCGCGCAAGCTTCCCGACGCTGAAAATCATCGACGAGGTTCCGATTCTTGAGATAACGCCCGAATACATTGCGGCGAAAGATTTCGATTTCATAATTTCGACGGTGCCGATACCTCGTGCAGGAAAAAAAGTTTTGGTCGTGAGCGCGGCATTAATTGACGAGGACAAGAAAAAAATTAACGAGGAACTTTCGCGGCAGAATAAAGAATTTTTGCAAAGTGCAGAAGACTTTGAGCCGCGCCCGCCTTTTTTGGAAGGCTTGAGCAAAATGAATTCTTACGGGCTGGCGATTCGCTCCCTCATGACGAATTATTTTTTTGTCCGCGAAAAAATTTCCGACATAAATTCTGCTTGCGAACTTGTGGGGCGATTGATTGGCAACGACGAACAAAGCCGCGCAGAAATTTCAAAGGCATTGATTCTTCGTGAAGACAAAGGATCTACGCTGATTGTCGGGCGGCACATGATTTTATTGCACTGCAAGAGCGCGGCAATCAAAGCGGCGACGTTCGGGATTCTTCAGCTCGGCGAGGGTTTTAAATATCCCGACGACGGCGAATTTGTTCGAACGGCGATTGTCTTGCTTGCCCCGCTTGACTCTGACGAGTTCACGATTGAGACGATTGGACACATTGCGTCGGTTTTGCTTGACCGCTGGGGTTTTATCGAAATTCTCCATGAGGGCGACGGCAAAGAGATTGAACACGAGATGCTGAA
>CAMVAG010000070.1 GCA_947165405.1 uncultured Selenomonadales bacterium | reverse complement strand
CGTCTACAAAAACACAAAGATTAGCCGCGCAGAGAATATCGCGCCGCCCAATACAAAAAGCTTGAGCCGCGTCGACGAAAACATTGCCGAAATCAGAAGAGCCGCCGAACTTGCCGCGATGAATATCGTCATGACGATTGAACGCGACTTGGGATTTTCGCCCGAAGATGTCAGCAGTCAAAATCTCGGCTACGACATAAAATCGACTTCGCACGACGGAAAAATTTCTCGCTTAATCGAAGTCAAGGGCAGATATGTCGACGCCGAAAGTGTCACGGTCAGCCGCAATGAGATAATCGCCGCATTGAACAATCCCGAAAATTTTATCCTCGCGATCGTCCGACTGAACGGCGGCAAAAACGAAACCTTTTATATCAGAAAACCTTTCGAGCAACCGCCCGACAGAGCCGCACTAAGCGTCAACTTCAACATTCAAAAGCTTGTCGAAGTATCTGAAATCGTTCCGGGCTGAAAATTTTATCGAGCTGCAATCCCCGCGCGGGGCTTATTTTTTTTTGCAAGCTGATATAAAATTTCTTTCAAGGAGGCGAATGTTACAATGAAAAAATTTTTTGCGACGTTGATTCTCTTGATGATGTTTTCTTTTCAAGTCGAGGCGATTTCCTGTGAGGATTCGACGTTCGCGGTTGACACGATTAATCAAAAGTTGCGCGAGTGGAAATGTACGCCGCTTAGGATTCAATACGGCGGCGACGAGCTCAACAACGCTGAAAATATCAAATACATGAACGACTTGGCGGAAGGCAACGGCTTCGAGAAAAAATTTTCCGCGTGCATGGTTTTCTACACCGATTTTCATTCGCCGCCCGACGACGGAAAAATTTCTGCTTGGAATTACGACAGCGACTATAAAAATTATTCGTGGTACTTCGGGCTTTACGAAGACGGCGAGTGGAAACTTTTGACTTGGGGTTATTGACATGAAAAAATTTTTGGCGGCAATTTTATCGGCGGCTCTGCTTATGACGGGCTGCGGCGGCGAAGAAAAAACTTCAAACGACGAAAAAATTTTTACTTACGGCACGATGGCTTACGGCTTGGCAATGGAGAACGTCGGCACCAATCCTCACGAAAGCTACAGCGGCTGGAGCACTCTTCGCTACGGTATCGGCGAAACGCTTTTCAAATTCAACGAGCACATGGAGCTTGAGCCTTGGCTTGCAGAAAGTTTTGAGCAGGTCGACGACTTCACGGTTAAAATTAAAATCAACGACGCCGCAACTTTTTCAAACGGAAAAAAAGTTGACGGCGCGGCAGTCAAAGCTTGTATTGAAAATTTGATTGCCACTCACGACCGAGCACCGCGTGATTTAAAAATTTCTGCGATTGAGGCGGACGGACAATTTGTAACGATTAAATCTTTCGAAAAAGTTCCCGCGCTGCTGAATTATTTGAGCGACCCTTACGGTTGCATTGTCGACGTTGCGGCGGGCGTCAAAGATAATATCGCAGTCGGCACCGGTCCTTACAAAGCCGTCAAAGTCACCGACACGCAGATTGATTTGGTTGCGAACGAAAATTATTGGGGAGCCGTCAAACCGAAACTCGATAAAGTTATCGTCAAGAGCATAACCGACGGCGACACGCTGACAATGGCGATGCAAAACGGCGAACTTGACGCGGTTCAAGGCTTGCCCTATTCAAGCTTGCAACTTTTCAAAGACGGCTACAAAATTTCGCAAGTCGAAACCTCCAGAGTTTATCAAGTCGCATTCAATTTCAAGACGCCCGCGCTTCAAGATTTAAACGTCCGCAAAGCAATTTCAATGGCGATTGACAAAGAAAATTTCTGCAAAGTTTTGCTCAACGGAAACGGCACGCCCGCAATCGGAGCTTTCCCCGCGAATTTGACTTTCGGCGGCGATAAAGTTCACACTGTTTCTTACGACCTCGACGGCGCGAAAAAACTTTTGGCGGAGGCAGGCTGGAATGATTCGGACGGCGACGGCTACGTCGACAAGGACGGCAAAAATCTTGAGCTGAATTATTTGACTTACACCTCGCGCCAAGAACTTCCGCTCCTCGCCGAAGCCGCGCAGGCAAATTTGAAACTTATCGGCGTCAAGCTCAACGTCAACGCCACCGACAATTACAAAAGTTTCCTCAAGAGCGGCGACTACGATATTTTTTCCAAAGCTATCGTGACTGCCCCGACCGGCGACGGCGAATATTATTTCACGAGCCACATTGTGCCCGGCGCGGTCGATAACGCGGGCAACTACGACAGCGAACAAATTTCTGCGCTTGAAAACGAATTGCATAACACTTTCGGCGCAGATAAACGTTCGGAGCTCGTGATTAAAATGGCTCAACAAGTCCTCGACGATTGCGCGTTGGTTTACGCCGCGCATTTGCGCATGTCCTTTGTCATGAAACCGAATGTCGAAGGCTTCAAGGCTCATCCTTCCGATTATTACGAAATAACTGCGGAGCTTGACAAAAAATGAACGATAAAATTTCTTACGATGATTTGCTTTATCTGTTTGAAGCAGCCGGAGATCACGTTGACGAGACTGCAATTTATTTCGACGACGACCCCGAAGAGTACGAACATTATCTCGGCTACATTCCGGAAGTTAAAGGCAAGATTTGTGAAAAACCGTATTGGGTTGGACTTTGCGATATTGAAGACGGTTGCGAATTTTTGACGGCAAAGAAGTTTTAAGCAACAGGAAACGAATTAATGTTTGAGAAACTTTTGAGCGTTGAAAATATTTCCGTTGCTTACGGCGAGAAAAAAATTTTGCATGACGTTAATTTTTCCGTTAAGCACGGAGAAATTTTGATTATCGCGGGCGAGAGTGGCAGCGGCAAGTCGACGATACTAAAGACGATTGGCGGTCTGCTTGAAAAGGGCGGCACGATTATCGGCGGGAAAATTTTTTTCGACGGAAGAGAAATAACTTTCTTGAACGACAAACAGCGGCGAAAAATTTCGGGCGAGGCAATCGGATTTATTTTTCAGAATGCCGGCGCGAGTTTTTGTCCGATACGCACAATCGGCGACCAAATTTTTGAAGCCGTCCGTGCTCATCGCGATTGGGACAAAAAATTTTTCCGAGAGCGGGCGATTGAATTCATGCGGAAAATAAATCTCAAGCCCGAAGTTTTAAACGAATATCCTTTCCGACTTTCGGGCGGCATGGCTCAACGGGCAGGCATTTTGGCGGCGACAATCCTCGAACCGAAAATTTTGCTTGCCGACGAACCGACAAGCGCATTGGACATCGTAAATCAAGCGGGCGTCGTCAAAGAACTTTTAAAACTGCGCGAACGACAAAAAATTTCAATCGTCATGGTCACGCACGACTTGCGAATCGCAAAATTCATGGCTGATAAAATTTTAATCATGAAAAACGGATTAACGGTCGAATTCGGGACGCGAGAACAAATTTTCAACGAGCCGCAAGAAATTTACACGCGAGAATTAATCGAGGCGGCGGGCTTATGATTTTGGAAGTTCGTAACGTCAAAAAATTTTTCGGCGCAAAAAAAATCCTCGACGACATAAATTTTTCAATCGATGCGGGCGAAATTTTGGGAATTGTCGGGTTGAGCGGCGGCGGCAAGTCGACTTTGGCGAGAATCATTGCGCGGCTTATCCCTTGCGACGGCGGAAAGATTTTTCTTTGCGGCGAGGACATTTCAAACGCGACGGGCAACAATTTTTATCGCAACATGCAAATGATTTTCCAGATGCCCGAAGATTCTTTCAACCCGCGCATGACTTTGGGTGCAAGTATTGCCGAGCCGATTAAAAATTTTTTTGGCGATAAAAATCTTCGCGAACAGGTCGAGGAACTTTTAATTGAAGTGGGCTTGCCGAAAAATTATTTTGAACGTTATCCTCGCGAGGTATCGGGCGGCGAATGTCAACGTGCGGCGATTGCCAGAGCAATTTCAATCGCGCCGAAACTTTTAATCTGCGACGAGGCAACGAGCGCGCTTGACGTGACAATCCAAGCGCAAATCGTCAAGCTGATAAAAAAACTTTGCACGGGAAAAAATATCGCGTGCCTGTTCATAACGCACGACTTGACAATTTTAAAAAAAATCGCCGACCGCGTGCTTGTTTTGGAGGACGGGCGGCTGAAAACTTTGGACGAATCAAATTTCAAGGAGGGCTTGCAGTGGAGCATTTGAATCAACGCATTGAAAATTATTGGGACGCTCGCAGTGAAAATTTCAGCAAAGTTCGTCGCCTCGAACTTGACGGCGTCGACGGCATCGCGTGGAAAAATATCTTCAAAAAAAATTTGCCCGCCGCCAAGAACTTGAAAATTCTTGACGTGGGCACGGGCGCAGGATTTTTTGCCGCGATTTTGTCAAAGTTGGGGCATGAAGTTATCGGCGTGGATATGTCGACAAAAATGCTCGGCGAGGCTGAAAAAAATCTTCGCGAGCTGAAACTTTCCGCCGAATTCAAAAAGATGAACGCGCAGGCTCTTGACTTCGACGACGAAACTTTTGACGCGGTCGTCACCAGAAATTTGACGTGGACTTTGCCCGATGTCAAGGCGGCTTATCGCGAATGGTTCCGCGTCTTGAAAGTCGGAGGCGTTTTGATGAATTTTGATTCGGATTACGGCAATAAAAATTTTCTCGACGAAAAAACTTGTGCACGCGCTGAAGTTTGTCGACGCATGCTTGACGAGTGCGACGCGATTAAAAATTCTTTGACGATAAGCACGCGCCGCCGCCCGTTTTGGGATGCAGGTTTCTTGGAAGGGATAAATTTTTCCGTGAGGCTCGAAGAAGATATTTCGCACGCCGTCCACAGGGATAATCGTTGCGATTATGATTCGGTGCCGCTGTTTGCCATTTGCGCTTTTAAATAATCAATCGAAAATTTCACACGCGCCGAAGAAAATCGGAATTTCACGCGCCGCGCTCGTCTCGCTGTCGGAGGCATGCACGGCGTTTTTCGTTTTGTCTTGAGCGTAGAGTTTTCGGACTGTACCTTCGGCGGCTTCGGCAGGGTTGGTTGCGCCGTTGAGCTCGCGAACTTTTTTTATCACGTCTTCGCCCGCCAAAACCACAGCCATAATCGGAGCGGCGGTCATGAATTCGACAAGCGCGGGATAATACGGGCGACCGATATGTTCGACGTAATGTTTTGCGGCAAGTTCGGGCGTCATCTTCATGACTTTCGCCGCGATAATTTTAAAGCCGGCATCCTCGTAAATTTTGAGAATATCGCCCGCATGATTCTTGCCGAAAGCGTCGGGCTTGATGAGTACCAAAGTTTTTTGCATGAAAAAAATTCCTCCTTGCGATTAACTTTTGCCGTGATAAAATTGCGGCGAGGAGTTGATAAGATGTTCAGCAATTTTATCGTGGCAGTGAGCGCGATTGTTCCGATGTTTTGTCTTATGTCAATCGGCGCGTTCGTGAAATTTCAAAAGTGGTTGACCGACGAAGAACTTAACCACATGAATCGAATGGTCTTCCGCGTCTTTTTTTGTTGCATGATGTTTTATTCGATTTACACGACGGAACTTGCAACGAGTTTCCGCCCGAAGTTGATGCTGTTCGGTGCGGGCGGCGTGCTGATAATTTTTTTCCTGCTCATGATAATTATCCCACGAATCGAAAAGGATAACAAGCGGCGCGGCGTCCTCGTGCAGGCGATTTTCCGAAGCAATTTCGTTTTAATGGGCGTGCCGATTGTTGCGAACATTTTCGGCGATGAAAATATCGCGGTCTCGACGATGATGATTGCGGTTATCGTTCCGATTTACAATATCCTCGCGGTCTTCGCGCTTGAAACTTTTCGCGGCGGAAAATTCGCGTTGCTGCCGATTTTAAAAGGCGTTTTCAAAAATCCGATGATACTCGGTGCAATCGCCGGCGCAACTCTTTTGATTCTCGGCGTCGAAGTGCCCAAGCCCGTCCTAAAACCAATCGGACAAATCTCGGCGGCGACAACTCCCGTTGCTCTGATAATTTTGGGCGCGTCGTTCAGATTTGGCGCAACTCACGAACACAGAAAGCAATTACTCGGCGCAGTCTTCGGAAGATTGATTTTGGTTCCCGCGATAATGTTATCGACGGCGGCATTTGTCTTCGGCTTCAGAGGGATTGAATTCGTCACGCTCGTTGCAATCTTCGCGTCGCCCTGCGCGGTCGTAAGCTTTGCAATGGCTCAACAAATGGGCGGCGATTCGGAACTCGCGGCGAATTGCGTCGTGTTCACGTCGGGTCTCTCCTGCTTGACGATGTTTTGTTGGATTTTACTTTTCAAAACGCTGGGGGTTTTCTGATTGGAAAAAATTTCTTCGTTCGCGTCAAAAAATATGGTGTGGCTCGTCATACTCGTTGCAATCGTCGCGCTGATATTGCCCGCGTCGTTCAAGTGGACGGTTCCGCAAATCACAATGCTTTTGGGCGTGATTATGTTCGGCATGGGCATGACGTTGCGTGTTGAGGACTTCAAAGAAATTTTCAAACGACCTCGCGATGTTTTAATCGGCTTGCTTGCACAATTTACAATCATGCCGCTTTTGGCTTGCGTCTTGACAAAAATTTTTCAACTGCCTCCCGAACTCGCGGCGGGCGTGATTTTGGTCGGCACATGCCCCGGCGGCACCGCTTCAAACGTCATGACTTACCTCGCGAAAGGTGACCTCGCCTTGAGCGTCTCAATTACAATGTCGTCGACGATTTTGGCTCCGCTCGTCACGCCGATTTTAACTTGGTGGTTGGTCGGCGCGTGGATTGATGTTTCGCTCTCGGCAATGATGTTATCGATTGTCAAAGTCGTTATCGCCCCGATTTTTCTCGGCATAATCGTCAATCATTTCTTCGGTGATTTCGTCAAGCGCGTCGTAAAAATTTTGCCGCTCGTCTCAATCGTTGCAATCCTCTTGATTCTCGGCGGCGTCGTCGCTGTCAATGCCGAAAAGATTTTGCAAACGGGCTTGCTCTTAATGTCGGTCGTCATCCTGCACAATCTCTGCGGTTATGCGCTCGGCTTCTGCGCGGCGAAAATTTTTAACATGAACGTCGCGAAGACCAAAGCCGTTTCAATCGAAGTCGGCATGCAAAATTCGGGACTCGCCGTTTCTTTGGCGATGATTCATTTCGGCTCGGCGGCTGCGATACCCGGCGCACTCTTCAGCGTGTGGCACAACATTTCCGGTTCAATCGCGGCGAATTACCTCGCTCAAAAATCGAACAAAGACAATTGACCTCGCGGAAGATTTTTCGGCGGCGGTGAAATTTTTCGCGGCGTCGAAATTTTTGGCAGTGTTGAAAATTTTTGCGACGGAGAATTTTTGAGTTCACCTCGTTGAAATTTTTCGGCAGTCGAGCGGGCAAGTTCGTCGCAACGTTCGTTGAAGAAATGCCCCGCGTGACCTTTGACCCAATTAAATTTGACGGCACGCGTCGCAACCAACTTATCCAGTTCCAGCCACAAATCCTGATTGAGCACGCGCCCTCTGTTCCAGCCGTTGCGTTTCCACTTGGCAAGCCAGCCGTTCGTGAAGGCGTTCTTCATGTAGCTGCTGTCGGTGAAAAGTTCGACGTTCGCGCCGGCAGAAATTTTTTCCAGAGCACGAATCGCCGCCGTGAGTTCCATGCGATTGTTTGTCGTATGCTCCTCGCCGCCGAAAATTTCTTCGCGTCGATTTTGTTCGTCGACGATAACCGCCGCCCAACCGCCCGCGCCGGGATTTCCCAAACACGAACCGTCCGTATAAACTTTTATCATTTGAAAACCTCCGTCGTGAATTTCGATTTGACAACGCGGCATGAGTGTGATAAATTTTTCTTGTCAAAGAAAGCAAACTTGTGGCAGGCAGTCGATGTTGGTACCGTCGACTCCTTCCTCGTTAATACACTAACTGATTTTGGAGCCGCCGGGGCGGCTTATTTTTTTCCGTTGAAGTGGTCGATGACGGCGAGGATGAAGCTGCCGACCGAGCAGATGAGCTCAATCCAATCGAGAATCTCCATGCACGTCACCTCCTTCCTTCGAGGAAGAAAGCCGACACATCAAACTGCCTGCCGCAACGAATATAGCATACGTTCATAAATTTTTCAAGCGATGAACGCGAAAGGATTTATTATGGATGTTCTTCAAGAAAAAATTAAAACTCTGACCGACGCGCCCGGCGTCTACTTGATGAAAGACGTTCGCGGCAAAATTATTTACGTCGGCAAAGCTCGCGTGCTCAAAAATCGCGTCCGCCAATATTTTCAAAGCAACAAGAATCACGGCGCGAAAGTCAAAGCTATGGTCGCCAAAATCGTCGACTTCGAAACGATTGTCACGGCAAGCGAGGTCGAAGCTCTGATTCTTGAATGCAACTTGATTAAGAAGCACCGCCCGCGCTACAACATCAGCCTCAAAGACGACAAGAGTTATCCTTATTTGCGCTTGACTGCCGAAGATTTTCCGCGAATCATTTTGACGCGGCGAATCATTCACGACGGCTCACGATACTTCGGACCTTACACGAGCGGGCTTGCCGTCAAAGAAACTCTGCAGCTTTTGCGAAAAATTTTCCCGCTGCGAACCTGCAAGACTTTTGCAAAGCGTCCGTGTTTGGAATTTCACATCAAGCGATGCCTCGCGCCCTGTGCAAAAAAAATTTCCCGCGAGGATTACATGCTAATTGTCAAGGCGGCGGAAAAATTTTTGGAAGGACGCACTGCGCAAGTCGAACGCGAACTTTCAAATCAAATGAACGCGGCGGCACAAGCTTTGAATTTCGAGGAGGCGGCGAGGCTTCGGGATATTTTGGCGGCGATAAAAAAAGTCACCGAAAAACAAAAAATCGTCACCGACACGGGCGACGCGGATGCTATCGGTTTGGCAAGACTTGAAAACGAAACTTGCGCGCAGATTTTTTTCATTCGCGAGGGCAAAGTCACCGGACGCGAAAATTTTTTGTTAAGCGGCGCGAACGACGAGACCGACCCTCAAGCCGTCACCGAATTTATCAAGCAATATTATTCACGCGCTCAAATTTCGGCGGCAGAAATTTTGTTGCCCGTCGACTTGCCCGAAGACGACACTAAACTTTTAAGCGAGTGGCTCGGCGTGAAGTTAATCGTTCCCAAGCGCGGCGTCAAACGTTCGCTGGTCGAAATGGCGAATCAAAACGCGGAAAAATTTTTGTCGGAAGAATCTGCGCGGCGTCAACTCAAAAATGCTCAAACACTCGGCGCGGTCGAGGAGCTGAAAAATTTCTTGAACCTTCCGCGACTTCCGCGACGCATGGAGTGCTTTGACATTTCCCACATTCAAGGCGCGGAAACCGTTGCCTCTATGGTCGTCTTCGAGGACGGAGCACCCGATAAAAAAAGTTATCGCCGCTTTAAAATTCGTTCGACGGAAGGCAAGCCCGATGATTTTCTCTCAATGCGCGAAGTTACGAGCAGACGCTACGGCTCAACCGAAAACTTGCCCGATTTAATCGTTATCGACGGCGGTATCGGTCAATTAAATTCCGCGCTGGAAATTATTCGCGGCGCAGGTCATCAAGTCCCCGTCGTCGGTCTTGCCAAACAATTTGAATTGATTTTCGTCGAGGGTGCTTCCGTTCCGATTGAACTTCCCAAAGACAGCCAAGCCCTCAAACTCATGCAACGGATTCGTGACGAGGCTCATCGTTTCGCGATAACTTATCACAGGAAACTTCGCCGCAAACGCAATTTGAAATCCGAACTTGATAACGTGGCGGGCATAGGCGTCAAGCGTCGCAACGAACTTTTTAAAGCTTTCGGGTCGCTTGCAAAAATAAAAGCCGCTTCCGTCGAGGAACTTTCCGCCGTGCCCGCTATGAATAAATCCGCCGCCGAATCTCTCAAAAAATTCTTCGACGCCCGCTGACATTGATATTCTTTTCGGCGTGACTGCGGTCGCAGGAGCAATCGGAACCGTCATCGGCGGACTGATCCTCGACTACATCCGCGCTAAAAGGTCGTAAGCGGCAGC
>CAMVAG010000069.1 GCA_947165405.1 uncultured Selenomonadales bacterium | reverse complement strand
TTCGCCGATATATTTCTCGGCGTTGTAAAGCGGGATAATCACAGAGATTGCCGGGGATTTCATTTAATCACTCCTTTTCTTCGGACATGTCATTCGACGAACGTAAATTTTTTAAGTATTGCTTCTGTGCGGGAGCCACTCAACCTGTATTTTAATTTCGTCGCCGGCTGTGACTTTCATATTGTAGCTGTAAGGTTTATCATGCCAAGCGGGAGTGAGCTTATCGAAGATGATTTGTTCATTCACGAGAAATTTTGTGAAGTCAATCCAATAGGGAATATGCTTAGATTTATCTTTAGGGTCGCGAACAAATATTCCCCTAAGTTTTAAAATGCACTTTCCGCTTCCTGTGGCTTTGGCGACGATTTCCATTTTCCCGGCATAAGATTGAATCACATAGCCGATACCGTTTTTCTGAAGCCAAGCGGGTTTCTGCACCGCAGCTTTGTCGTCGGAAACGGAAAGGATTTGAAAATCGCCCGCGTCCGATCCGGTCAACTGAATATCCAATCTGGCGGTGAAATATTGTTTGAAATTATTAACTATGTCGGAGTGGTAGTCTTTGGCTCTTCTTTCCTCATCGACAAATGTAAAAAAGAAGGGCATCATCCAATCGGTCGAATTATTTTCTTTGGAAAAGTTACTGTACAAAGCTTCGAAAATTTCATCTGTTGAAAGGGAAGAGCCGGCGTCCGCTGTACGCTTTAAGTAGTTGTTTAAAACATTTTTCATGAACAGGAACAGATACATCAAATTTTTTTCCTGCAGATTTATTTTTTTCGACAAAGTAAGAAAGGCATTCATGGCAAGTAAAAAGGCTCGCGCACGATAACAAATTTGTTTTTCAGGCAAACCCTTATTCAAAGTAATGGAGTTGAAATTTTCACGATAGAAATAAAGTGTGTCGGGAATCTTCAAAAATCTTTTCGAACAAGCAAAAACATGAATTGTCCAGAGAGAGTCGCCGTAAGTTATTATTTCCGGGAAAAAAATATTGTTTTCGATTAAAAAGTCACGGCGGCAAAATTTTTGGTACGGTGTATGGTGGCATTTTCCAAGAAAAAACAAATCAAGATTTTTATCGGGTTCATCGACGACCAAAGTTGTCTCATTTTTTTTGTCACAGTCTTGTTTGATAATTTCATTGGGTGCGGTAAGTAAATATCGGCTGCCGGTATAAACAACGTCAGCTTTATGTGATTCTGCTGCCTTGTACAAGGTCTCCAGCGCAGTCAATAAAATGAAATCGTCTGCATCTACAAAGCATATATATTTGCCGCAAGAAAGACCGATTCCGATATTTCGCGGAATATAGCCCCCGCCGCCCGAATTTACTTTGGTAGAGGAATATTTGAGCCGGCCGTTGAATTTCGAAACATAACTTTTGACAACTTCCATAGAATTATCGGTGGAGCAGTCGTCGACGACGATAACTTCAAAATCTTGGAAAGTCTGAAGGAGAAGGCTGTCGAGGCATTCGCCGATATATTTCTCGGCGTTGTAGAGCGGAACAACAACAGAAATTTTCGGAACAGCTGCCGCAAGCTCTTTTTTGTCTTTGAGAGCGTTTATTTCTTTTTGTTGAGAATCGACAAAGGTTAAGAAAAACTTTCCCATCATTTCAAAGGCGTCGTTATTTCCAAATTCGCGTTCCAAGATTTTATAAATCTCTTCCGGCTTAAATTGATTGCGTGCCTCAAGATTTCGCCCGAAACAAAATTCAAAAAATCTTTTCTGGGCAAAATAACAATACGAGGGATTAATTCTAAATACATCTCTCTTGCTTAAAAGATCGAACAATGCCCGGGTTACTTCCAAAAATGCCGTGTTCCAAGTTCTGATTTGAATTTCAGGCAAGCTTTTTGCGCCGGATACCGACGTTTCGTAATCACAACGCCGGAGATAAACTGCATTCGGAATTCGTACAAATCTTTTGGCGCAACAAAGAAGTTCGATTGTCCAAATGTAGTCGCCGCCGAAGCGTGGCTCGTAAAAAATAATATCATTTTCTATCAAAAATTGTCTCCGCACAAACTTTGTCCACGCAGTCCAAAAAAAACCGTCGTTTATCAAAAGATTTTCAAGAAGTTTATGCGGCTCGTTTGTCGTCAGCTTTTGCTCTGCGACAATGCCTTTTTCGTTGTCCGGTTTCAGCTCTGAATTTTTATCGATCGTGTATTGGTAATATGCACCGGTGTAAACGACATCTGCGTTAAATTTTTTTGCAGAAGTATAAAGTTCTTCAAGAGCGGTACTTGTAATCATGTTGTCGGCATCGAGGAAGAAAACATACTCGCCTTTTGCATAGCTTAAACCTCTGTTGCGTGCCGTGTATCCGAAATTCCCCGAATTCTTTTGACGCCGGATAAGGATATATTTTTGTTCGGAATAATTCAAATAATATTTTTCTACAATTTTACGGCTTAAGTCGTCGGAACAGTCATCGACGATGATGACTTCAAAATCGTGGAACGTTTGCGCACGGAGGCTGTCGAGACATTCGCCGATATATTTTTCCGCGTTATACATCGGGATAATCACAGAAATTGCCGGGGTAGCCATTTAATCACTCCTTGTCTTCGTTAAACAGAACATGTCATTGATAAAATATTGCTCGTGACGATTGAAGGTAAATTTTTTAAATATCGCTTCTGTGCGGGAACCACTCCATTTCTATTTTTATTTCGTCGCCGGCTTTGACTTCCATTTCGTATTGATAAGGTTTGTCGTGCCAAGCGGGAATGAGCGTATCAAAGATAACCTGTTCATTCACGAGGAATTTTGTGTAATCAATCCAATATGGAATACGCTTAGATTTATCCGCAGGGTCGCGAACATCTATTCCTCTGAGATGCAGTTTGAGTTTCCCGCTTCCTGTGGCTTTGGCGACGATTTCCATTTCTCCTGTGCAAGATTGAATCACATAGCCGATACCGCCCTTTTGAAACCAAGCGGGCTTCTGCACTGCAGCTTTGTCGTCGGAAACGGAAACGATTTGAAAATCGCCCGCGTCCGTTGTGTCAACTTAATATCCAATCGGGCGGTGAAATGTCGTTTGAATTTATTGACTATGCCGGAGCTGTAGTTTTTGGCTTTTATTTCCGAATCAATACTTGCAATACTTGCAAAAAAGAACGGCAGCAACATCGCCGACGAATCGGAAGAATTTTTCACAAGCTCTTTATGCAAACTTTTGTAAATATTTTCTTCGCCGAGTGTTTTTCGAGCTTCGGCAGTCCGATTGAGTCGCCAATTCAAATTGTTTCTCAAAACCGCCAAACCGTACAGAGGATTTTCCGCCAAAACTTCGTTGTTCTGCTCCAAGTCATACAAAGTCTCAATGAAATCAACAAAAGCCGAACCCCAATGCAAAAGCTGTTCCTCAGGCGGGCGTACCTTCCGCAGAATTGAATCGTTGTAGCGCCTGTAAAAATAGAGCGGCGTCGGAATATGCAAAAACCTTTTCGCGTGGCAATAGACATTTACGACAAAGAGAAAATCTTCCGAATGCGGCAAAGTCGGGAAGAAAATTTTATTTTTAATCAAAAAATCTCTTCGATAAAGCTTTGTACACGAGGAATGAAATTCTCCTTCGCCCGGTGCAAGCAAGAGTCGATTGAGATTTTCCTGCGTCTTGTCGAATTTGAAAAACTGTTTGACTTCCTTGTTTTTTCGGAGCAAATCTTTGCTGAAGCCGTCCCTGTAAACAAAAATATCATTCGGCGCGTTCAAGCGATAGTAAGAGCTTGTATAAACAACGTCGGCAGTGTGTTTCGTTGCCGCATTGTAAAGAGTCTCCAAAGCCGTGCCCAAAATAAAATCATCGGCATCAATAAATTGAATAAACTCACCGCGAGCAAGTTTCATGCCGATATTTCGAGAAATGCCCGCGCCGCTCAAACTTTTTTCCGTGTGAACAAGCCGAAGCCGCCCGTCGAATTTTTCCGCATAACTTTCGACAACTTTAACGCTTGAGTCGGTTGAGCAATCGTCGACGACGATAACCTCGAAATCTTGCAACGTCTGAATCAAAAGGCTGTCCAAGCATTCGGCGATATATTTTTCGGCGTTATACAGCGGGATAATCACCGACACGGCGTAATCATATTTTTTTTGAGGGGAAAGATAAATCCTCAAGTAAATCACTCTCTTAAAAAAATTTACAACGTCGCGATTAAATTGTAAGAGTTGGCGCGAATCATCCACGCGGGAGAATAAAAATCGGAAACGTCAATGAAATCTTTGCCGCCGATAAAACCGTTTCTCTTCAATTTTGGAGCAAAGTCAGGAATCCCTATGAAAAAAATTTTTTTATCTTTCGCCGCGTCCATTGAGTCGATTAATTCAGAGAAACTTTCCTCGACTTCGGGGTCGATTATAAAAATTTCTTCCTCGTCACGAACAGAAAAATGTTTCTCCAAGCGGTCAGCATTTTCCTCGTCGACAACAAAAGCACGAACTTTGCCAGCCGTATCGGAAGAAATTTTCCAAATTGAATTTTCACGAGCAATGTCGAGTTCCTCAAAGGTTTTGATTATATTACTCACCGTATCGACACCAAACCACGGCGTCTTGATGAAGTAACTCCACCACAAACGATTGAAAGGGTCGCTCATATCAATTCCCAAACCCAATTTGTCGCCCGCGTAATGATAAATTTCCTCACCAACAAAAAAATTTCCCTGTTTGCGCCTCTCTTTAATCATGTTATTGAATTTTAAAGGCAATGCAAAAGTTCGTGTCTCAAAACAATAATTCAAAACTTCTTGATCATAAAGCCACCATTCGGGATGTTTGCTTCTGAATTTTATGCCGGCGTTTATGTTTTCTTCTTCCTCGCGCAAAACTTCCAGATTCATCAATAAAACGCCCGAATTAAAATAGTTTTCTCCTTTAACAAACCCTTCGGCAACCATTTTGGAACGTTCTGCGGGAATTATTTCATTGGTTACTTCCAAAACGACAGCAAGAGGATGATTTCCCAAATCTGTCTGCCAAAGCTCCGTGATGTCAAGATTGACGATAATATCCGCGTCAAGATAAATCGCCTTTTTTTCGTCGGGAAGAAGTTTCGGAATAAATAATCGATAAAACATGGCACTATTGAAACGTTCATTGGTGGCTTTCGGGAAAAGATTATTTATCTCGGCGATTTTATCGGGGCAACGCTCGGAAAGATTATAAAATTTCACGCGCTGATTGTAACAACCGGCAATGTAAGAAAATTTATCGCGATTGTCGGCAGTCAAAGTGTTGTCGTGCAGGATATGGACAGTGATTGAGCGTGAAGGCGGATTTAAATTGTCAAGCAGAGAAAGAATCGCCGTGCCTAAAAATTTTGAGTAATTCCCTGTCGCGTCGTGAATCGAAAAACAAACATGAATCATTAAATCATTCCTTGTCTTCCGTGAGCTTGTGTTGACCGAGCATGGTTGTCAAAGTTTCACGGGTGAATCTGTATTCGGCGGAAGAAAAATCTTGTCCCGCGTCGTAGCGATTGGACTTCGCGTTTATCAACCCGCAAAAGGTATCATAAAACATATCGTTTGTAAAATATTTTTCGCGATGATTCTCAAGCGTCGAAACTTTTTCCGGAAAAAATTTTTCATAGTCGGGCGAAAGATAAATGAACATCGGGATACGCAACATCTCAAATCGGAACACGTCGGGGTTATGAGAAATTTCCAAGTCCTCGCCGTGGTCTGAAAAATAAATCATCGCCTGCAAGTTCAAATTGTCTTTCGCGTAATCAAAAATCTTCGACAAGACAAAATCGGTGTAGAGAATCGAATTTGCGTAGCTCGGCGCGGCAAGCATCATGCCCGTGCCGTCTTTGGTCACCCACTTTTTAAAACTTCGCGGATAACGGCTGTTGTAGTAAATGTGGCTGCCCATGAGGTGGAAGACGATAAAATTTTTTTCGTTCGGGTCGACGCGCTCAAAAAATTTCAAAAGAACTTCGTCCTCAAGCTCCGAAAAATCAAAAGTATCGTCCGTCCATTCGGAAACGTCGGCGGTCTTCGCAACGAGAGTTATCGCGCTGTCGAATTCGCCGTAGCGTCCCTGATTGCTGAACCAAAAAGTTTTGTAGCCCGCCTTGCGCGCCGCGTCGATTATTGAAACCGATTCGAAAAATTCTTTGTCGTTGTATTGGCTTTGTTCGGTCAAGGCGCGTTGCAAAACGGGAACGGTCTGCGTCCACGAGGCGTAAACATTTTTGAAGATAATAAACTTTCCCCGGGCGGGCGTCAAGCTTGGAGTGTTGTCTTCCGTAATTTTATAATCGGGATTAATTTTTGCGTCGTCGGGAATAATTCCTAATTCCTCATTCCTAATTCCTAATTGAAATTCAAGCCAAGGCGTGTCGTTAAAAAAATTCGGATTGTAAGCGTGCATGTAGTCGCGGCTTGCCGATTCGCCGATAACCAAAATAATCGTGCCGTTCAAATTATTTTCCGCAGAAATTTTTAAATCGGCAAGACGAGCCTCGCGGTTTTGATTGTAAAGTTGAGTTTGAGCGACGTAATCGGTCACGGTTTTATACAAGCCCGCCATTGAAGTTTGCGGCATGTAAAAAATCAGCGCGGCGAAACTTAAAATTAATGCAATCGCAGCGGCGGCAATTCGTTCCGTGTCGAAAGTCAATCGTCGTAAAAATTTCTCGTGAGATTTATAAGCAAGCCGCAAAAAAAATCCAATCGCCAAAAAAATTATTGCGGCGGTCGGCAAGCCGATCATTGCCCGGATAAATTCGCCTGCCTCGTGCCAATTCGTCAAGTAAATCGCCATGAGCGACGCCGGCGACAAACAATGCCACGTCATGCAATAGTAAATCAATTCGACAAGCGGTATCAGCCAAAACAAAAAATTCAGCGCGGAATTTATCAACGGCGAACGAAAAATTATCAGCGCGCTTGTCAAGAAAATAAAAATCGCCGTGCCGACCGCGAAGTCGTAATAAATCAGCGACATGAACCATTGCCGTTGATAAGTCCACGTGTAAAGCAGCGGGAACATAACGAGCCACGCGACGCCCGTCAAAAGATTCGGCAGGTGTCGACGATTGAAAATTTCTGTCGACGAGGCGAATTGAATCAGCCACAACAGCGCGATTGTCACGGGTATCGGTGGCAAAAAATATTGCGGCGCGGCGGGTTGACCAATGTCAATGTAAAACACTTCGCCGAGATAATAATACAATGTTGCGTAAGCCAAAAATTTTTTCGTGTCCGACATGAAGAATCCTTTGCAAAAAAAATTTCACTCCTCAACAGCGGAAGAGTGAATTTATTTTATCTTGCAAAGTTTCCTGTGTCAATTCAGCCGCCGACAATCATACCGACGAGCAAAACTGCGAGCGGAATCGTGACGAAGGCAATCCCGATAAAATCAATGTAAACGCCCGTCTTAATCATCTTGGTAATCGGAACGTAACCTGAGGCGTAAACAATCGCGTTTGGAGGAGTGGAAACGGGCAACATAAATCCGAGCGAGGCACTCAACGCGATACCGACTGAAACCGGAACGGGACTTAAGCCCGCAGAAACCGCAATCGTTATCGCCAAAGGTCCGATCATATTCGTTGCCGCCGTGTGCGAAGTCAATTCCGACAAAAGCAGAGCCAAGACCGAGAATATCGCGACCAAAACGACTTGAGACGCCGTGCCGCCCATTGCATTGACGATTAAATCGCCGAGCCACTGCGAAAGACCTGTCTTGTACATCATGCCGCCCATTGCCAAGCCGCCGCCGAATAAAATCAACGTGCCCCATTCAATTCCGGCAGAGGCTTCCTTCCAAGTGATTGTAAATTCGCGTTTGGAAAAGTTCACGGGCAAAATAAAAAGCAACAACGCGCCCGCCATAGCCGCTATTGCTTCGGGGAAAAGAATATTGTACATTTTTAAAATCGGACTCGTCGCGCCCAAGAAAATATTCAAAAAACCGGGAGTTATCCAAAGCACGACCGCCACTATGAACGCGCACAGAGTATTTTTTTGCGCCCGCGTCCAAGAGCCGAGTTCATTTATTTTTGCACGTATGAATTCTTCCGCGCCGTCGATTTTATCAACGTCGGGCGGGAACATTTTCGACAAAACGATATATGCGATTATAAAATACAAAACCATTGCGATAAAGCCCCAAATCATCCACTCGAAAAAGGAAATGTGAATGTTTTGCATTGAATCCAAAAAGCCGAGCATGATTAAATTTGGAGGCGTGCCTATCGGAGTCAAGACGCCGCCGATTGACGCGGAATAAGCCGTCATTAACATCAAGCCCGTTGCGTATTTGTATTCGGATAAATCGATTTCGCGACCGTTCGCCGCCATCATGTCTTTAATCGAATTCAAAAGCCCCAAGCAAATCGGGAACATCATTGCAGCCGTTGCAGTATTGCTTACCCAGCCCGAACAAAGAGCCGTTGCAAGTCCGATTGCCAAAAAAATTCTTCGAGGATTGGAACCGACCCAACTTCGCGACAGCAACCAATAGGCAAAGCGTTTATCGAGCCCGTGCATCATCATTGCCTTTGCCAAAATGAATCCGCCCATGAACAAAAATATCATTGAGTTGGAAAAAGCGGAAAAAGCCGCGCCCACAGGCATTGCGCCGGTAATTACGGCTAAGGTCGGGCCGAGCAATGAGGTTACGGGAATCGGAACGGGTTCTGTAATCCACCAGAGCGCAACCAAAACCATGATTGCCAAAAGTTTGTGCGCCTCCAAAGTCAAGGCGTCAATCGGCGTCAACATTACCGCAATCGCGAGCAGAGGCCCGAAAATCAAGCCGAATGTTCGCCGTCGTCGGTCAAAGGCTTGTTCGGCTTCTTTAATTTTTTTTGCTTCAGAACTTTTATCTTGCATTGAAATCTGCCTCCTTCTGTGTTACAGTTTAGCAAAAATTTTCGGCTAATCAACTGCGCAAGTCACATTCGAAAAGAAAATTTTTTTGGAAAGGAGAATCCTCGTGACGATAACGGAATTGCTTAAGCAACTTGAAACGATTCAACATGAGAGGACAATGGAAGCTCATCACGACGACATTTTTTTTCAAATTTATGACGACGTTGAGGCACTTGACCGCGTAATCAACTTGATAAAATTTTTACAAGAGAAAAATCCGTCCGACAATGTCAAAATCGCCGAACTTTTTAAAGCGGCGAACATCGACAAGTAAAAATAAAAAACCTCCGAGCTTGCGAAAAGTCAGGAGGTTTTTTGTTTCAAGGTGTCACGACGAAATTTATTTGCATGAGCGCGGGTCTCGACGTTGCGAAAATTGAATCCTTCAGCGAGCCGAGAATCCTCGTTAAGTTCAAAGTCTTTGAGCCGTCGAAAATTTTTGTCGCGCCGTCGACGTTCACGCTCCAAAGCTCAACCCAAGCCGGCAATTTGTATCCGAAATCTTTCGGCATGACTTTTATCCGCACGAAATTTAATTTTCCTTCCGCCAAAGATTTTTCGGGCGTCAACGAAACTTTCACCAAAAAAATTCCCGATTGCCTTTCGTCTTTGAGCAAAGAGACGCGCACATCATTTTTTTCAAGCGGCGTCCACTCTTCGCCCTCGACCGAAAAAATTTCAACCGACGTATCGACTTCCGACAAGTCAAGCGGGCAAGCTCCAAGCGGCGGATTGTATTGCCAAGTGAATATGAACGACGCTGCCTCGTTGAAATTGTCCAAGCCGAATTCTTTAACGCGATTGTCCAAGCCCAAAGTGTCGTCCGAATAAAAATTTTCAACCTCGCCAAGTTCAAAGTTGGAAAAGTCGCTCGGCGTCTCCGTCAAATTTTCCGTCAACACCAAGTAGCCCGTATCGTTCGGCAAAGTCTGCCGCTCATTGAACTTGCGCAAAAAATTTTTTACAATCTCGTCGCGCCCCATGACCAAAAGATAAAACGGGCGATAACGATTCGGGTCGTCGAAGGAATTGTAATTGAACTTCGCCGCGTTGAGTCCCACGTCAAAAATTTC
>CAMVAG010000068.1 GCA_947165405.1 uncultured Selenomonadales bacterium | reverse complement strand
TCCAATTCCAAAATCGCGCTGCTTGACGCAACCAAGATAAATGACAGCGAGGTTATCGAAATGCGCGAATTGTATTCGGGCGAAAAGAGCAAAGCAATCGGCACGAGGAAGCCCGTCGCCGTGAACGCCAGCATTAAAATTTCCGCCATGTTTATCTTCGACGAGCCGCGCCGCAAAAAATAAATGAACATCGGAATCAGCGCGATAAAGTCAGCCGCCATGACGCGCAAGAATCCGTTTGACATGTGCGAAAGAAAAAGTTCCTTCGTGTAAGCAAAATGCGGGTGAGCAAATTCCATGCGGACGAAATTTCCCGGCGCGAAGAGCATGAACGCGCAACCGACACTTATCGCCAAAAATCCCGCGACCATCCACGAACGGAAGACGCCTTGAACTTTGCACATGACAAGCAAAAAAAATGTCAGGCAGACCGTCGCCAAAGCCCCCGCCTCGTTCGACCAGCCCGCGCAAAGTCCCAAGACAATCATCAACACGACGTTAAGAGTTGAATTGCCCGCCTCGTGTGAACGCAACGCTTTAACGTAAGGCGTCAGGAAAAATAATTGGAAGAAAGTCATCCACATGTAATTGCAAGAGCCCGTGAGCCAAAGCGTGCTCATCATCGACGACGCCATTAAAAAAAACATCGTGAAGAAAATCCAAAGCAGAGCCGCCCGCGAAATTTTCAGCCAAGTGTTTGCGAGGTTGATTATCGTCAAGACAAGGAAAACGAAAATCATCGTGTTGGCAATGTCGAAGTAAGGCTTGCCGATCCAGATAAAAAATTGCACGAAGGCATGAGCGAAAATCCTTCCGCCCCAATCAAAGTAATGCGACTCCAACGATTTGAAAATATCGCCGAAGGATTCGACGCGGTCACGGTGTTCGATTTCGGGCGAGCCGAATTGCATTGCCTCCAAATTGCCGCCGTGCGCTCCGTCCCAAATGAAAGCGTAGCCGTAATCGTCGTGGCTCAAAGGACACAAAGCCGTTCGAACGAAAAAAAATCCTGCGAACGCTATAAAAAGAATCATCGACCGCGAAGAGTCAATCGTTTGAACCAAGCGTTTCAAACTCAAGCAATCGCCTCCTTTGTTGCCTTCGACAGAGTCTCTCCGATATTTTCGCGAATGACAAGCTCGGCGTCTGCGTCGGCATGTGTGGCAGTCTTGTTAATCAAAATCAAATGACGCCCTCTGAAATAATCAATCAGACCCGCCGCAGGGTAGACGATTAAACTTGTCCCGCCGACAATCAGCGTATCGGCAGCGGCAATCGCCCGAATCGAATTGGAAATCGTTTCGTTGTCGAGATTTTCGCCGTAGAGGACAACATCGGGTTTGACGATACCGCCGCATTTTTCGCAGTGAGGCACGGGAATATTTTTCATGACGAATTCGACATCATACCTCGCGCCGCACTTGACGCAATAGCTTCGACGAATCGAGCCGTGAAGTTCATAGACCGTCTTGGAGCCGGCGATTTGATGAAGCCCGTCGATATTTTGCGTGATGACTGCGCTCAAAATGCCGTGACGTTCCAACTCGGCAAGCGCAAGATGCCCCGCGTTGGGTTTGGCGTTAAGATAAACAAAACGCTCACGATAGAAGGCAAAAAATTCTTCGGGGTGCGTCACGAAAAAATCATGCGACGCCATTTCTTCGGGCGAAAAAGTTTGATTGAGTTTCTGATTGTAAATGCCGTTCGCGCTGCGGAAATCGGGAATGCCCGATTCGGTAGACATGCCCGCGCCGCCGAAGAAGACCGCGCTTGTGCTTTGCGACAAAATTTTTCCAAGCTTTTCTATGTCAGTCAAGTTGATTCGCCTCCAAATTTTTTTAGGGTGTGTTGAAAAAATCGAAACGCAACGGGTAGTTGAAACCCGGCCGTCACGGATGACGCAACAAAGAAAAAGTAGAAGAAACCCACTCGATTTTAAATCAAGGCGCGTCTTTTGGCAACGCCCGCAAAATTTTTGTAGACAAAATTTTTTCGTCTGATATAATTCGCGGCATAAAAGATAAGGAGGAAAATTTTATGCGAGGAAAATTTTTTGCGGCGATAACTTTGGCGGCAACACTTTTATTGACGGGTTGCGGCGGCGGCGAGGCTCCTGCCAAGACCGAAAACAAACCCGCTGCAAGTTCAGAGACAACGACTTTGAAAATCGGTGCGACGCCCGTACCTCATTCGGAAATTTTGGAAGAGATTAAGCCCGACCTCGAAAAGGAAGGCATCAAGCTTGAGATTGTTGAGTTCAACGATTACGTTCAGCCGAATATCGCGCTCAACGACAAAGAACTTGACGCGAACTTTTTCCAACACGAGCCCTATCTTAACGACTTCATCAAAGAGCACAAAGACGTTAAGTTGAAAAACGCGGGCGGCGTGCATATCGAACCTATGGGCATTTATTCCAAGAAGATTAAGGACTTGAAAGAACTTGTCGACGGCGCGGCAGTTTCAATCCCGAACGACCCGACCAACGGCGGACGCGCTCTGCTCCTCTTGCAGAAGGCGGGTTTGCTCAAGCTTAAAGACGGCGTCAACGAGATGGCGACCGTTCAAGACATTGCCGAAAATCCCAAAAACTTGGTGATTCAAGAAGTCGAGGCGGCGCAACTCCCGCGCACTCTTGAGGACGTGGACATTTCGATTATCAACACGAACTTTGCAATGAACGCCGACCTCAACCCCATGAAGGACGCGCTCTTTATCGAGGATAAGGATTCGCCCTACGTCAACATCATTGCCGTTCGTGAAGGCGACGAAAACCGCGACGACATAAAAAAACTTTTGGCGGCGATTAAATCCGACAAGGTTAAGAAATTTATCGAGACCAAATACAACGGCGCGATTGTCCCGGCGTTTTGATTATGGAAGAAAAAATTTTGGGCGAGATTCCTCTGCGCACGTGGCATTGGCTCAACGTCAACGAACTCAAGACCGCCGCGCAGCTTGAAGAAAAAATTTTTGACGTGCCCGACGGCGAGACGAAAACTTTTTCCGACGTGAACTTGAGCGAGGAAAATGTTGCGAGGCGAATAAAAATTTCTGTCGGAAAAAATGCGCGGGTTGAATTTGTTTCGGCGGACTTGGGACGCGGCGATTATTCGGCTGATGTTGAAATTGATTTGCGCGGCGACGATTCTTCAGCTGACTTCGAGGCGGTTTATTTCGGCGACGGCAAAAGAAAATTGGATTTCAATTACGTGATTCGGCAGCGCGGCAAACGCACTCAAGCGACAATGAATGTACGCGGCGCATTGACCGATAAGAGCGACAAAATTTTTCGCGGGACGCTGGACTTTCAACGCGGCGCAAAAAATTCGACGGGTCGTGAGCTTGAGGAAGTGATAATTCTTTCTTCGGGCACGCGCAATCGTTCGGTACCGCTCATGCTTGCTGCCGAAGATGAAGTCGACGGACACCACGCCGTGAGCGTCGGGCGGCTTGACGAAGAAAAAATTTTTTATCTGATGAGTCGCGGGCTTGACAAATCGGAGGCGGAAAGGTTAATCGTCGAGGCAGCGTTCAATCCCGTAATGGAAAAAATTTCTGACGAGACACTTCGCGAAGAACTTTCGAAAAATCTTCAGCGGCGGCTCGGCTGAAATAAATTAATCCCGTCAAAGCGGCGGGATTTTTTTTTGCGAACGCTCAAGCAAGGCGGAAAAAATCGGTTCGCCGCCGCACAAATCCGAAACCAAAAACGCCGCGCCCGACACGACGATTAATCCGACCAGATGCTCAATTTGTCCCGTCAATTCCAAAATTAAAATGCTGCCCGTCACGGGAGCTTTGACGACCGCCGCGAAGAAAGCCGCCATTCCGAAAATTATAAAAAGCGTCGTCCAATCCGCCGTGAAAAAATGCAGCGTGTTGCCGACGCGTGCGAAGATGTTTCCGATTAACGCGCCGATAACCAAAACCGGCAAGAACAATCCGCCGGGCGCGTTTGTGCCGAAACAAATCAGCGTGTACAAAATTTTTCCCGCCAATAAAATTATCAGCAAGCTTATCGCAAAATGCGTGATTAAAATTTCGTCGACCAAGACATTTCCGCAGCCGAGCACTTGAGGCAACTTCACGCCGAGCGGTATCGCCAAGAGCAACGGAATTGCAAAACGCCACACGCCGAAAATTTTCAATCTGTCGTAAGTGTCGAGCGCGAAGATTAACGCCTTTGAAAAAAACGCTCCGCCGACGCCGCAAAGTATTCCGAGCAAAATGAACAGCGCGGCAAATTTCAGAGGAGCCGCCGATAAACTTTTCAGCATTTCAAAATCCGGTGTCGTCATGACTGCAGGCAAGTGCAGAGGCGTTGCCGTGATTGTTTCGAAGACCGGGCGCACGCCGAAGACGATTTTCACGACAAACGACGCACTCACCGCCGCCGTCACTGCCGCGATTAAAATTTCCTGCGAAAATCTTTTGCGCAAATCCTCGATGCAGAAAATTACTCCCGCAAGAGGCGCGTTGAAGATTGCCGCCAAACCTGCTCCCGCGCCCGCCGTCAACAAAAAATTTCCTTCGACTGCCTCGTGGTGTTTGTTGTTCGCGTAAATTATTTTCGTGAAGAGGTTGCCGACAATCGCGCCGAATTGCACGCTGATTCCCGCTCTTCCCAAAGACAAGCCCGCGCCGATTCCGAAGATCGTCGCGAAAAATTTCAACGTCAACAATCGCAACGGTTTGACAATTTGATTTCGCCCTTGAAAAAATCCTTTAAGATGAGGGATTCCGCTTCCTCCGACTTGAGGGTCGAGGCTCACTGCCTTTGCAAGAAAGTTCGCCAATAAAATCATCGCGCCGATTGCAAAAAAAATTCTTCCCAAGCTGTTGACGTGCGCAAAAATTATCGGGCGATAAATGTCCGCCTCGTCAAGTAAAAACCTCAACGCCGCAACAATTACGCCCGTAAAAATTCCGACAATCGCGCCTTCAAAAAATAATCTGATTCTCAAAAGCCGTCTGTTACTCGGCAAAATTTTCACGCCCTTATATCGGAGGACGACGCATGCCGCCCATTGGCATACCTCCGCCTTGAGAAGAAGTTTTCTTTGCCGCCTCGTAGGTTACGGAAATTTCGTCGCCGGGTTTGAGTTCGCCGCCGGTGACCTCGACAAATTCCTCACCGTAAAGCCCGACCGTGATATAAACTTTTTCCGAAACGTCTTTGCCCTGCGCGTCTTTTGTAATTCGTTCGACGTAAGAGCCTTTCGCATCGGTTTTGAGCGCGTCAATCGGAACGCAGAGCGCGTCGACAACTTGACCGACGATAATATCGAGGCGGGCAGTCATTGCGGGGAGCAAAAGATTTTCCTCGTCGGGCGCGCTGAACGTCACGTAATAATAAATGACGGCGTTGCTTGAGCTTGAGGAGCTTGTCGAATTATTTGTGTCCCAAGAGTTGGTTGTATCGGTTTGAGAAATTTTTGTGACTTCCGCACGGAAAGTTTTATCGGGGTAAGCGTCAACCGTGAACGTCGCCGTCTCACCGATTCTCACGCTGCCGATATCCGTTTCGTCGACTTTTGCCTTGACAAGTTTTTCGCTCAAGTCTGCAATGCGCATGATAACCGTAGGATTCGTCGAGCCTTGAACAGCCATTGTGCCGGGTGTCTTCGGTTCGCCGACAACCACTCCGTCCATCGGCGAGGTTATGACCGTTTGATTAACGTCGTCCTCGGCAAGCTCAACCGCTGATTTTGCTCTGTCGTATTCGTATTGCGCGTCCTGCAATTCTTCCAAAGACTTCGCTCCGATTTTGTAAAGCCGCTCCGTTCGTTCCAATTTTTGTCTGGCGTTCGTCAAAGTAAAATTCGCTTGGTCGAGTTTCGCCTCGAAATCTTTGCCGTCAAGAATCGCAACGATTTGTCCTTCCGTCACATGGTCGTTTTCTTCAACCAAAATCTCTTTGATTCGGGCAGTGACTTTGCCGCTGACTTCGACGCTGTCTCGCGGTTGAACGGTGCCCGTCGCCGAAACGGTCTTTGTCAAATTCATGCGAACGACTTTTTCCGTCTCGTAAGTCTTGGCGGTATCGGCAACGACTTTGTCCGTATAAAATTTGTAGCCGACAGCCGCGCCGATTATCAGAGCCGCAACGATTAAAATTTTCCACTTCATAAAACAAACTCCTTAATTGCCCAAAGCCTTGAGCGTATTTCCGACGGCGTGAGAGAGGTCAAAGCTGTAACGCATAACGTCATAGCGTGCGCTGACATTATTTTTTTTTGCGGTCGAAAGAGCAACTTCCGCGTCGAGAATGTCAAGCAAAATTCCTTCGCCGGCATTGTAGCGTTCGGTTGCAATGAAACGTTCCTCTTCGGCGAGGTCGACTGCGCGTTGAGTCGTCGTCAATCTCAACAAAGCGATTCTCAAATTTTTGTGAGACGTTACAACATCTTCGTGAATGCTGTCGATGTCTGCGTCCATTGCAAGCTTGAGGCGTTCGACTTCGACTTTAGCCGATTCGACTTCCGCACGAGTGACGCCGCTGTCAAAAATGCTCCACGAAGCGGAAATTCCCGCAGAGGCATCGGGCGTGAAGTGCCATCTGCGCGATTGCCCGCTTAAATCAGTGCCGACACTTGCATCCACGCTCGGCAACCAACCCGATTTCGCGCTTGTCACGAGCCATTCGCCTTGTTCAATTTTAAGCGCATCTGCTTGCAAGTCAAGACGATTCTCATCTGCCTCCGACAAATATTTTTCCACTTCTTCAAGTTTCAAATGCGTTTCAAAGTCCTCGACCGTCAAGTTGGCGATTGAATCCTCCGACATGAGAGCCGCCAAGTTCGTCAACGCGACCTCGTAAGTGGCATGTGAACGGGCGGCGGTCTGCAAGGCGTTGCTCGTCTCGACCTGCGCACGAAGCAAATCAATTTTCGCCTTTGCTCCCGCGTCGTATTGAGCAGCTATCATTTTTTCGTGTTCCGCCAAATTTTTTTCAGTTTCCAAATCGACTCGTGCTGTTGCCAAATTTTCCAGCGCGTTCACGTAAGCCGTGGCCACTTGATAAATCAAATCGTCTTGCGCCTGCGAAAAATCCAATTTCGAAATGGCAATGCCAAGCTCCGCAGATTTTATCGCCGCCTCAAGTCGCTTGCCCGAATACAGAGGCAACGAGGCACTCAAGCCCGTCGATAAGCTTTCGGATTCTTCGACGCCTTCAGTTTTGTAGATGCTTGCTCTGCCCGAAGCATTCACCGAAACACCTTTCCGACCTCGCGCAGATTTCAAAGACTCTTCGGCGACGAGGATTGATTGTTCAGTTCGTTGCAGATTGGGATTGTTTGTCAGTGCCGTTTGAACTGCCTCCTGCACCGGCAATGCTTGCGCCGGCGTCGACAGGAGGAACGTCGTTAGGATTGTCGTTAAAAACTTTTTCATTGTGATTCTCCTTGACAATCGGTTTTTCTTTAGCAAGGTTTATAACATCATCGGCGGTCACCGATTTTTTTTCTTCCGAAATTTTTTTGACGGGCTCGGATTTTTTTTCGGGCTCAAGCGGCTCGTTCAGCGTCTGCGAAAGTGCATCCTGTGCCTTGCGAAATTCCCTCAATAATTTGCCAAGTCCTCGACCGACTTCAGGCAATTTGCTCGGCCCGAAGACTATCAACCCGACGATTAAAATTACGATGAATTCTCCCGCGCCTATACCAAACATTTTTTATCACTCCAAAATTTTTTCACGGGCATTATATCATGTGCAGAGGTTTATTCAAATATTTTTCATAAAAAAATCCCCCGCAATTTTTTTGCAGGGGAAAAATTTTTTATCGGATAAAATTATTTTTTGCGGAAGGCGGTCGAAGGTTGCTTGCAACGAGGACAAACGGCAGGCGGAGTATCGCCGACGTGTTCGTAGCCGCAAACGGAGCAAACCCAAACCGTCCCGCCGACTGCTTTGGATTCTTCGACGGCTTCAGCGACGGGAGCCTCTTCGACATCGGGGAGCACCATAATTTTTTCGGCAGCAAGATTTTCATAGCCGAGCGGCGTGTGCGTCGAAAGATAGACCGTTTTATTTTCCTTAATGAAAGCGCGGACACGATTCAAAGTATCGCGGGCGGCGGGCAAGTCTTCAAACACAACGGACAATTTATTTTCAAGCAAAGCCTCGTCGGTGTAAGTCACGTCGCCGTGAATCAGATAATTTTTGTCGCCGTCTTCAACGATAACGATTGAATTTCCTTTGGTGTGACCGGGCGCGAAGATGTAATAAACGCCGTCGGCGATTTTTTGGCACGCGTCGAAATTTTTATACGCGCCGTCGGTGAAATCGGTACGGACAACGTTATCGCCCGTCAACTTCATGTCGTCGGCTTCAATTCGCGAAATAAAAATTTTTGCGTTCGGGAAGTGGCGCAATTCGCCCGTATGGTCGGCGTGTTTGTGAGTGATTAAAATTTTTGAAACTTGAGCGGGCTCGTAACCTGCCGCCTTGAGCGCGTCGACGTAATCTTTAACTTTGTCGCCGAAGGTTATCACGGAATCTTTCGTCACGGGAAAATTTTCTTCAGCGGGAAAACCCGTATCAACCAAAATGACTTCCTTGCCCGTGTCGATAACGTAATTCTGCAAGCTTGAGCGAAGTTTTTCCTCTTTAATCGCTCCTTCGGGCAAGCCGCCGCCGCAAGCAAACGATTTCATCATATAGCCGCCGTCAAAGAGTTTAACCGCAGAAATTTTCATAAATTGAGACCTCCTCGCCTCAACAAAATTTTTTTCCGTCAATCATCAAGCCGAGCGTCGCAACACCCGCCGCTTTTATAAATTCGCGCCGATTCATCAGACTTTCTCCTTGAAAACAGAGGAAGGCTGACCGCAAATCGGACAAGTTGCGGGAGGCGCGTCGCCGACATGTTCATAGCCGCAAACAGAGCAGACAAAAGTTTTTTGAGCGGGAGCGGAAGTTTTCGGCGCGTACTTTTTCAAAATTTCGTCGATAACAACGCCGTGATGACCTTCCTGCTTGGCGAAGATTTCCATTTCGTCAGCCGCCTTGTCGAAGCCCGCCGCACGAACTTTATCGGCCAAAGCTTTGATGCTCGCCTCGCCTTTGTATTCCGCTTGAGCGATACCTTTAACCAACGCCCAAAAATCTTTCGGATACTTGCCGTTGAGCGTGGCGTAGAATCCTGCGTGCACCGCCTCTTGATTCGCCGATTCAATAAAAGTTGCCGCCACGTCGTCCAAGCCTTGTTCTTTGGCAAGTCTGGCAAGAGCGTAATACATCATGACGCCGTTAGCCTCGCCCTGTGCCATTGCCGCCATTAACGGTTCAAGCTCGGTGCCTTTCGTCAAGCCGTGAATACTTTCCATTTTCGTTGCCGCCTTTCCGCGTGAAATTTTCGGATACTCGAAAGCATAACCGACGCCGAAATGAATAACCCATTCGGGCTTTTCGGAAATCGGAATCCAAAAACCGTAAGCCTTGCCGAAATTTCCTTCGTAGGTGCAAAAGACCGGCTCGCCGGTGTCGACAGCTTGATTGCATTGGCAGCCTTTGTGGTTTTCGGGCTTGCCGATTGACGAACACTTGATACCGGGCTTGAGACCGAACTCGGCGGCTTTGTTGTTGACGGCGATAATCTCGCGGCTCTTCTGCGTGATCATCACCGCTTCGGGGAAGTTGTCCCACATCAAATGAAACGCGCGGATGATTTCTTCGTTGCTCATACGAATCACTCCCAAAATATAATACGCTTAAACGATAACCCGCGCAGAAAAATTTTGCAACGGGTAAATTTTTTTTATTGTCAATGCCTCGCCGCCGAGATTTAACATCAGGAAAAAAATCTTCCGAAAAAATTTTGGAAAAAAGATTAACGCGCTCACGAAAAATTTTCAATTATCAATGCGTCAATTTTATAAAACGACCTTGCACAAATCCAAATTTATAAAAAGTCGACGCGGCGACCGTCAAAAATTTTTTGCCGCCGATATAAAGATTTGCGGTGTATTGCCAAAGGTAACCTTGCA
>CAMVAG010000067.1 GCA_947165405.1 uncultured Selenomonadales bacterium | reverse complement strand
GGATGTTTTTACAGCCGGTCAAACGCCCTTTTCTTTTGCTACTTTTCTTTTGGGCGCAACAAAAGAAAAGTAGAAGCAAACTTTCAAAAGAAAAGCAGATTCTGATTGCAAAAAATAATTTACCTAAACGCTCTAAAAATTTTCTTGACACACGAAAAATATTGTGATATAAATCAGCGCGTTGAATTGATTCGCCGGCTTAGCTCAGTTGGTAGAGCAGCGCATTCGTAATGCGCAGGTCGAAGGTTCGAGTCCCTTAGCCGGCTCCATAAAGAAAATCAAAGCCTCGAAGAAAACTTCGGGGCTTTTGGCATTTCTTGAACCAACACACTCCGGGTTACAAATTATTTTTTCCGTGCAGCCGGCAGAATAAAAAATACTTGAAAGGCACCGCGCAATGAAATAAAATTCTAATGAAAATACATTTGCTGAGGTGATTTCTGTGAACGAATTATTTTTAAAGTACGGGTGCAATCCCAATCAGAAGCCCGCTAAAGTTTTCGTCGAGGGCGATTTACCGTTTGAAGTTCTCAACGGGCGACCGGGTTATATCAATTTGCTTGACGCGCTCAACGGTTGGCAACTTGTCCGCGAGCTGCGCGAGGCAACGAATCTTCCTGCCGCTGCATCTTTCAAGCACGTGAGCCCTGCAGGTGCCGCCGTTGCCGAGCCGCTTGACGATGTGTTGAAGAAAATTTATTTCGCGGAGGGCGTCGAACTTTCCGAGCAAGCAACCGCTTACGTTCGAGCACGCGGAGCCGACCGCATGAGTTCTTACGGCGACTTTGCGATTTTATCCGACGAATGCGACGCGCCGACCGCCAATTACCTCAAGCGCGAAGTCAGCGACGGAGTTATCGCGCCCGGCTATTCGCCCGAAGCTTTGGAAATTTTAAAATCCAAACGCGGAGGAAATTATCTTGTCCTCAAAATGAATCCCGACTACGAACCGCCCGCCGTCGAGACCAAACAAGTTTTCGGCGTGACCTTCGAACAGAAACGCAACGATATAAAAATTTCCGACACTTGCCTCGAAGATGTTCCGACGCAGAATAAAAATTTCACGCCCGAAGCTCGCCGCGATTTGTTTATCGCGCTGATAACTCTCAAGTACACGCAATCGAATTCGGTTTGCTACGCCAAAGGCGGGCAGGCAATCGGTATCGGCGCGGGGCAACAAAGTCGCGTTCACTGCACGAGGCTTGCCGGAAACAAAGCCGATTATTGGTTCTTGCGTCAATGCCCGAAAGTTTTGGATTTGCCGTTCAAAAAAGGTGTCAAGCGTCCCGACCGCGACAACGCAATCGACATTTACTTGGGCGGCGAAACTTTCAACGACACTTGGGAAAATTTATTCACCGTCAAGCCCGCGCCGTTGACTGCCGACGAAAAAATTTCTTGGCTTGAAAATCTTCGCGGAGTGTCTTTGGCGTCGGATGCTTTCTTCCCGTTCGGCGACAATATCGAACGCGCTCACCTTTCGGGCGTCGAATTCATTGCGCAGACGGGCGGCTCAATCCGTGACGACAACGTTATCGAGACCTGCGACAAATACAACATTGCCATGGCGTTCACGCACATTCGGCTTTTCCATCATTGAGGCGGCGTCATGAAGTCTTTGATTAACGGGCGATTGATTCTTCCCGACTCAAGCGGCGACTTTAAAATTTTCGCGGGGGCTTTGAACTTCGACGAAAAAATTTTTTCAATCGGCGAGGCTCAAGGCAGCGCGGAAGTTATCGACGCGGAAAATAATTTCGTTGCGCCCGGCTTTATCAACATTCACATTCACGGAGCGAACGGCTTCGACACAATGGACGACGACCTTGACGCCTTGAAAAATTTCGCGGAGTTTTTGCCTTCGACGGGCGTCACGAGTTTTTTGCCGACGACAATGACAATGCCTCTTGAAAAAATTTATCGAGCCCTTGAAAAAATTCGTGACGGGAAAAATTTTTCTCACGGCGCAAAAATTTTGGGCGCACACCTCGAAGGACCTTTTATCAGCAAAAAATTCAAAGGTGCTCAAGCCGAAGAAAATATCCTCCCCGCCGACTTCGAGCTGATAAAAAATTTCGTCGACGTGATTAAAATTATAACCGTTGCGCCCGAAGAATGCGGCTTGGATTTTATTGACCGTTGCCGCGAAAAAAATATCATCGTTTCAATCGGGCACAGCGCGGCGACTTACGAAATTGCAACGGCGGCGATTGAGCGCGGCGCGAATCACATCACTCATCTTTTCAACGCGCAATCTGCTTTTCATCACAGGAAACCCGGCGTCGTCGGTGCGGCTCTTGATTCAAACGCGATTGTCGAAGTCATTGCCGATAACGTTCACGTTCACCCCGTCGCGCAGAGGCTCGTTGCCAAAGTCAAGCCGCGCAGTGAAATTATTTTGATAACGGATTCTTTCAGGGCTTGCGGTCTCGGCGAAGGTTTGAGCGAACTCGGCGGACAAAAAGTTTTCGTCAAAGGCAACCTTGCCACGCTGGAGGACGGAACAATCGCGGGCTCTGTCGCCAAGATGAACGAAGTCCTCAAAAATTTTTGCGCGAACACAAAATTTGACGTTGCCTCGTGCGTCGAACTCGTCACGAAAAATCCCGCCGTCGAATTGAAAATTTTCGACAAGCTCGGAAGTCTTGAGGTCGGCAAGGCGGCGGACATTGCGCTCTTCGACGACGACTTCAACATCAAAAAAATTTTTATCGACGGGAAGGAGTCGACGCTTTGACATCTTACATAAAAACTGCGGCGATGATCACGCTTTGCATATTCATTCCGCCGCTCGGCTGGCTTTTCATGTACAAATATTCGACCTTCGACAAGAGGACAAACTTTGTGGTTGCCGCCGCGTGCCTCGCCTTTTTTGTCTACGCGAACATTTCCGCCGGCAACTTGAGCCGTGATTTTGAATTGAATTGGACGCCCGAAGAGTTCCGCGAAAAATTCAACGCCTCTGCCAAAAGACTCGCGCCGAATTTGGGCTTGACGATTGACGAGCCGTTGACTGTCGAAGATGAAAATTTTACTCACGAATTCACGCCCAAGCTTAAACTTGTCGGGATACTCGACGGCGAAAAAATTTCCGCGCTGAAAATTTTCACGGAGCCGACGAATCAAGACGAATCCTTTCAAACGCTCAACGTCTTCGGACTTTTAATCGCGACGCTCAATCCCGAACTTGATGCCGAAGACAGAGGCGAGGTCATGCGCGATTTGCGAATGCTCAAAGAAGTTTCGACCGAAGGCTCCTACGATTGGACGACCGAACGCGGCTTGATAAAATATTCCGTGCACGCCGACAAAGGCAATGTTGTCTTCTCTGCCGAGTTCAAGTAAAAAAAATTTTTTCGCGTCATTAAGCAGTTGACTAATTGCCTTTCGCGTTTCCTTGCACTTTGCCGGCACTTGCCATGCTGTTCACAAAATCGTTTTCAAATGATATAATCGCGCCGTTTAAAAATTTTGTAGCGTGAAGAGGAGGCGCGATTATTTTTTTTACACTTTGAAAGGAGGGATACAAATGAAATTGACAAAAGTTCGAAAGCGTTCGGGGCAGAAGGTTAATTACGACCGCGAAAAAATTTTCAATGCGATAGCCGGCGCGAATCGTGATGCCTCGACGCCCGCCGATAAACTTTCCGACGACGATTTGGAATTGGTAACCGATTCGGTTGAACGCGCCATTGCCGAGAACGAAATTATCGGCGTCGAAGACATTCAAGACCACGTCGAAAAATGTTTAATGGCGCACGGTTTTTTCGACGTTGCCAAGCAGTTCATTGTTTATCGGCAAAAGCATTCTCAACGACGCGCCGCGCAGAAAAAATTGATGGACACCTACCGCGATATTTTTTTTGCCGACAGTGTGGACATCGACCTCAAGCGCGACAACGCCAACATCAACACCGACGCCTCAATGGGTATCATGTTGAAGATGGGCGCGGAGAGTGCAAAGTATTTCGTCGACAATCACGTCTTGCCCGAAGAATTTGCTCAAGCCGACAAGGAAAATTGGATTCACATTCACGACAAAGACTTCAGCTTGATAACTTTCAACTGCTGCCAAATTGACTTGCTGAAACTTTTTCACGGCGGCTTTTCGACGGGGCACGGTTTTCTTCGCGAGCCCAATTCCATTCGTTCCTATGCTTCGCTGGCTTGCATTGCCATTCAGTCGAATCAAAATGACATGTTCGGCGGACAAAGTATCAACGCTTTCGATTATGCAATGGCGGAAGGCGTGAGGAAATCTTTCAAGCGTGTTCTTCGCGACGAGGTCAAACGCGCTTGCGAATTCTGCGACATTGAGGCGGCGGGCGATATTGATTTTAATGTTTGCACTTATTCGGAGGGAAATAATCCTGCCGCCGTCGACAACCTTACAAAAATTATCGGCTCGGAAAAACTTGCGGAAAAAGTTTATAGTCAAGCCTGCGCGGACGTTGAGGAAGAAACTCATCAAGCTATGGAAGCTTTGATTCACAACTTCAACACGTTGCACAGCCGGGCGGGTGCGCAAGTTCCGTTCAGCTCAATCAACTACGGCATGGATACTTCGCCCGAAGGTCGCCTCGTGGTTCGCGAAGTTTTAAACGCAATCGAGGCAGGACTCGGCAACGGTGAGACGCCCATTTTCCCGATAAGCGTCTTTCAACTCAAAAGCGGCGTAAATTACAACGTCGACGACCCGAATTACGATTTGTTTCGTCAAGCTTGCAAAGTCAGTGCCAAGCGGCTTTTCCCAAACTTCGTGAACATCGACGCGCCGTATAATTTGCAATACTACAAGCCCGGCGACTACAACAGCTGCGTGGCGACGATGGGTTGTCGGACGCGTGTCATGTCGAACGTCAACGGGCGCGAGGAGTCCGGCAGTCGAGGGAATTTTGCTTTCGTGACGATTAACTTACCGAAGCTTGCCCTCGAAGCAAAAGGCAGCCTCGAAAAATTTTTTGAACTCTATGATAAATACATAACGCTTTGCCACGATTATTTATTATTCCGGCTCAAGACGATTGAGGAGAAGCACGTTTACAATTTCCCGTTCCTCATGGGGCAGGGCGTGTGGATGGATTCGGAAAAGCTCAAGCCGACCGACAAGATTAAAGACGTTCTCAAGCACGCGAGCTATTCAATCGGGTTTTGCGGCTTGGCGGAATGTTTGGTAGCGTTAATCGGCTCTCATCACGGGCAAAGCGAAGAAGCTCAACAGCTGGGCTTGAAAATCGTCAAACATCTTCGCGAACGCACCGACGACTACACCAAACGCGAAAAAAGAAATTGGACGACCTTCGGGACGCCTGCCGAATCGACTGCGGGACAATTTCAACGCGCCAATCGAAAAACTTACGGCAACATAAAAGGCGTGACCGACCGTCCTTACATGACGAATTCAAGCCACGTGCCCGTGTACTTCCCGATTTGCGCGGGCGACAAGATTAAAATCGAGGCTCCGTATCACGCAATCTGCAACGCGGGGCACATCGCTTACATAGAAATGGACGGCGACCCCACGAAAAATATTTCCGCGTTCGAGGCGTTGGTCAGGGCAATGCACGACGCCGACATGGGATATTTTTCAATCAATCACCCCGTCGACCGCGACCCCGTTTGCGGCTACACCGGCATTATCGGCAACGAGTGCCCGCATTGTCACAGAAAAGAACTTGTCACGGGAACTTTCCATATCGGGCGGCTGAAGCCCGACGGCAAATAAAAAAGCCTCCGTCAGAAATTTGGCGGAGGTAATTTTTTTTGTCAACGTTTAAATTTTTTTTCGACCTTCGTGAAAATCAGCGGAATCAAAAATAAAATTGAGAAGAACGGCAGAAACGCCTTGAAGAATTTGTAAGCCTCGACGCTCAAGAAAATTTTCAGCAGAGGATAAATCGCGACGGCTATCACGCCCAAAACCGCGACGCCGATTATCACGCGCCACAATCTGTCTTTGGAAGAGACTTTTGTTTTGAATTTGATAAATTTTTGTTCAAGGAACCAACCCAAAAAGAATGACAGCCCGAAGCCCAAAGCGTCGAAGGAATCTGCGCGAGCCGTGAGCGGGTCAATGATAACTTTGCCGTTGAGAACGTCTTCGGGATACGGCTTGAAGTAGAGAAAGAGGAAAATTATCAGCGTGACAGCCGTGCCGACCGCGAAGAATATCAATCGCCGCTCGTCGTCTTTGCCAATCCAAGCGAAAATTTTTTCCGCCGCGAAGAACAAGCCGACTGAATAAATTATCGCGAACAAAACATCTTGCGGAGTGTGGACGCCCAAAAAATTTCTGCTGAAGGCGACCATTAAAATTATCAACGCGCAAGGAATGATAAGCAACGGAACAATTTTTCTGTAGAAGAAGGCAAAGCCGCCGTAAATCGCCGTGGCAAATTGCGTGTGCCCGCTCGGAAAAGACCAGCTCGAAGCTTTTTCAAATGCCTCTGCCGAAGGAGTCAAACCGCTTTCATGAATCCAAGGGCGATAGACGCAAAACGTTCCTTTGATAAGCTCGTTAATCACGCGCCCGATTTCCGCGTTGAAGAGGATAAAAATTCCCGCCTGCTTGTTTATGCACCAAAATAAAATCGCGGGGATTAATGCCGTCAAAGCACTCGTGGGCACCGCAGAGACCAATGTGAAAAATCCTTCGCCGCCCCAATCATTTCGAATTCCCTGCAGAAAAATCAAGTAGTCTAAATCCAAAATTCGCTCTCCTTTCGTTCAGTCGCCAAGTATCGGACAACCGTAATAGTCAAGCACTTCGTTAATCAGAAACAAATCGTAAATCTGATTCTCAATGAAATACGCGGCGATAACGTCCTCCTTGCGCCCTTCGCTCAAAGAATATCCCGCTCGTGCCAGTAAGGTGTTCGCCTCTTTGAAATCCAACTTCATGGCAAAGGCAATTGCCAAAACTGTTTTCTTACCGGGCATGTAATTTTTCTCATTGCGAATTTTTGAGAAGATGCGTCTGTCCAAATGCGCCCGCTTATAAACTTCGACGTCCGACAAATTTTTTTGCTTGATGAGCTTGTACAAATAATCCGAAAAATAATTTCCGGCAAGTCCGACTTTATCCTTAAGCTTGCGGATGATGACCTCGAAAGTTTTTAACGATTCAGCAGGTTCGCCGAGAGATTCAAAACTGTAAGAAAACTTTTCGCCGCGTTTAGACGCCGCCTCAATCCACGACGTATCTTTGAAATTTTTTTCAAGATAAAGCTCTATCAAATCAATCAAATTTTCGTCGCGGAAAGACTTTTTGTCGGAACGAACAGAAAAATCTTCCGTCACTTCCAACGTTTTAAAGCCGTAATGTTTTAAAATTTCATCAGCCGCCGCCAAATCGTAAACGCGCTTGTCGAGGAAAAAAGCTATCAAGACTTCTTCTTGAACTTTCGCGGAAAGACAGTAATGCCCGCTCGTCATGTACGGTGCCCGACTCAACAAAGCATTTGCCTCGTCGAAATTCAATTCAAGTGCTAAGGCAAGTGCCCAAATCGTCCGCTCTTCGGGAGTATATCTTCGTTCGTTGCGCAGTTTGTCAAAGATTGCAACGTCGACGCGGGCGCGGGCGGCAACTTCGGCTTCGGTGAAATTTTTTTGCTTCATTAGGTCAAAGAGATAATTGGCAAAATAATTTCGGTGCGTCTCCAACATTTTGGCGCGTTCGGCGTCGGTTATCGGTTGCGGCTTGTCGCCCATTGTCGCACTAATCAAGCCGGCTTGTATAGCTTGAATGCGTTCTTTAAGTTTTTTAAACAAAGCAGCTTCATTTTTTGGAATGCTTTCGTTTCTGCTTTCAAGCCACTTGACATAATCCTTGAAAATCATAAGCTTTCGCAGGTTGACGGGCTTGCCGAGTTTTTCGCGATAGTCAAACCAATTTTTGTCCAAGCAACGCCATTCCAGATAATCTTCGGCTTGTTTAAGGAGTCGAGTAATCATCAATACAGCGGATATTTTTTGCAAAGCGCGGCAACACGTTCACGCGCCTCAATTTTTTTGTCTTCGGCAGTCGGATTATCCAAAACCAAAGCGATAATGTTTGCAACCTCGCGCATGTCGTCTTCCTTAAAGCCTCGCGTCGTCAAAGCGGGGCTGCCCAATCTCAAGCCGCTCGTCACAAACGGAGAACGCGGCTCAAACGGAATTGTATTTTTGTTCGCGGTGATGTTTACCTCGTCGAGGAGGTTTTGTGCCTCTTTGCCCGTGATGTTTTTGCTCGTCAAGTCGACAAGCATCAAATGATTGTCGGTGCCGCCGCTTACGATTCTAAATCCGTCAGCCGTGAGCGTTTCCGCCAAAACTTTTGCGTTCTTGATAATCTGCGCGGCGTAGTCTTTGAATTCGGGTTGAAGAGCCTCGCCGAACGCAACCGCTTTAGCCGCAATGACATGCATAAGCGGGCCGCCTTGAGTGCCGGGGAAAATCGCCTTGTTGAATTGCTTGCCGAATTCCGCGTCTTTGCAAAGAATCAAACCACCGCGAGGTCCGCGCAGAGTTTTATGCGTCGTCGAAGTCACAACATCGGCATAAGGCAACGGACTCGGATGCAAACCCGCCGCAACCAAGCCTGCAATGTGCGCCATGTCGACCATCAAATAAGCTCCGACTTTTTTTGCAGTGTCTGCGAGGCGTTCAAAGTCAATGATTCGCGAATAAGCAGAGGCTCCCGCGACGATGATTTTCGGCTTGCAATCGAAGGCAATTTTTTCCAGCGCGTCGTAGTCAATCGTCTCGGTTTCGCGGCTTACACCGTAAGGAACGATTTTAAAATATTTGCCGCTCATGTTGACGGGGCTGCCGTGCGTGAGGTGCCCGCCGTCAGTCAAGTTCATGCCCATAATCGTATCGCCGGGCTTGGCAAGCGCGAAATACACCGCCATGTTTGCTTGAGCACCGGAATGCGGCTGAACGTTTGCATAGGCGCAATCGAAAAGTTTTTTGGCGCGGTCGATTGCAAGTTGTTCTGCCACGTCGACGAATTCGCAACCGCCGTAATATCTTTTGCCGGGATAACCTTCGGCGTATTTGTTCGTTAAAACCGAGCCTTGCGCTTCCATGACGGCACGGCTCACGATATTTTCCGAAGCGATGAGTTCCAACTTGTTTCTTTGGCGATTGAGTTCATTTTCCACCGCCGCGAAGAGTTCGGCATCTTTTTTCAAGCCTTCCATCAAATTCATGCTGTAACCTCCAAATCATTTAATCAAGCCCAAAGCCGTCATCAATCCGAAGAGACCTTGAGCCGCCACGTCGTTGATAATTTTTCCTTCGCCGTTGAAGTAATAAAAATTCATGACGCTGAACGAAAATTTTTTACCCGTCGGTGCAAGTCCCATAAAATTTCCGTCGTGCGTGCCGCTGCAAATCCAACTTACCGCAACTTTATCTTCTTCCGCTGCCATGTCGACAATCTCCCAGCGAATATCAGAAAAACTTTTGCGCATCAAGTCGACGACGGACAAATAGCCCGCGCCTCCGTAAAGCGGCTTGTCTGAAACGGGCGTCGTGAATTCGGCGGACGCGTCGATAAGTTCTTCGGCAAGAATTTTGTCGTTCGTGTTTATGCACGTCATAAATTTTTTCATTGCAAGCTTGTTGCGTTCGATTTTGTTCATGAAAGCTCCTCCAAAATTTTTTCTGAGGGAATTGCTCCGTGACGCAAAATTTTCGGCTCCGAACATGTCAAATCGATTATCGTCGAGGAAATTCCGAATTGACATTGCCCGCCGTCCAAAATTATTTCGACTCGTCCCGACAAATTTTTTAAAACTTCCCGGGCGGTTTTCGGCGGCGGAAAGTTTGACAAATTTGCACTCGGCGCGGCAATCGGCACGCCCGAAAATTTTATCAGCGATAAGGCAACGTCATTTGCGGGGAAGCGTATCCCTACGCTTGACTTTCCGCACGTCACGAAGTCGGGAACAATTTTATTCTTTGGCAATATTATCGTCAAGGCACCCGGGCAAAACGCCGCGAATAATTTTTCTGCC